>JAILNJ010000041.1 GCA_024691665.1 Gammaproteobacteria bacterium
GATCTTTTGGATATTAGGAACGTTCTTTGATGAGAGAGTGAATGTAGCTGGGCTACCTTCTACTACTTCAAAGTTTTCAAATCCAATAGTGTATCTCTTCCATTCATCAGTTACACCTGTGAAGTAGTATCTTAGTTTAAGGTTAGATCCACCAATATTAACGAAGATATTGATATAGAATGTATTATTCTTACCATCACCCTTAAGGTCAAATACAATAGCTTTACCAGTTGAACCAGCTGCAAAGATTGTAGGCATTACATATGATACTGATTCACTGTTGCCCTTATATTGCATCTTGAGACAGTTATTACCTTCACCATTACTTTCAAGTGTTAATGCTGAATAGTTATCACTTCCACCAATTGACCAAACATCCATAACATTATCTGATGTTTCATAATCATTGAAGTCATCAATCATAGAAATTTGAGTAGTTGGGTCAGTTGTAATCTTCTTGTATACACTTGTCTTTGATGCTTCTGTTTCTTTAGTGAAATAGATATCATCAAAGTATACATGGTTATTACTTGTATAAACTGGGTCAGCCTTCTTATCTGATAGATAGTAATAGTAACTTAGTTCAATACCAAATCCTAAAATATCTTCACTCTTAAGTACTGCGTTTTCTTCACCTTCAATTACTTTGAATTCACTGAATGGTACTACATAACTTGTCCATTCACCTTCAAGATGTTGGTCTACATACTTGAATTGATTTTCTTCAGTAATAATGTAGATTGCGAGTACTGCGTTCGCATCAGTTAAATGACTGAATCTATTTACTCCATCAGGAATATAGAGTACAGATTTATCTAATGCCTTGAATGAGATAGATGTATAACCTTTATCCACCTTATCAAACTGTAAGCCATATTGTGCACCAAACATATCTGATTTATAAGTAAGTTCACCACAGAGGTTATTATTACCCATTTGATATGTCTTATTAGTTGCGATAGCTTCATCTTTATTACTATTTGAAATAATCCATTTATAATAAAGTTCTGCGTTAGCTTTATAGTTGTTGAAGTTCTCAATTAAACCATCATCTCCGACTGATGCTTTATAAAGGTTATCAACTTCATCTCTTACATTCACAAACTCAAGGTTACTGAATGTGAGTGAACCAGTTTGGTAAACTCCTTCAATACCGAATTGAATTTGTTTTATGAAGTAGAACTCTCTTGCACCATTGCCGTTATATTCAGATAAAGTGAATGCTTGAATTGGAATAACAATATATCCATCTTCAGGAAGAGCTGAAAGATCTTGTTTATAAACCCATCTATCTTTATCTTCTTCGATTACTCTAAGGAGCATTCTAGCTGATGATGTTCCAGTGTATTCAACTTTAACCTTAACTGCATCTTTAGCTTCTACGAATTTATTAATGTTGAACTTAGTAAATCCATAACCACCAATTGAACCTCCATAAGACATAGTAAATGATTTACCATCATCACTATAATCTTTTTCGAAGTCATAGTTTTCAGTTAAGATATCATCTGAATCGATTTCATTGAAGTCGAGTTCATCAATGAACATATATCTATATTTATCAAAGTTAATAGCTTTAATATTTGATACATAGCATGTACCATCACCAAAAGTCTTTTCAAATACAAGTTCAACATACTTAATCATGTTGTAATCAAACTTTTGGTTAACAATAGGTGTTCCACCTTTAGTTCTGAGCGTGAAATCATCAAACTTAATAATTACTTGTTGTTTAGTGTTGTTTGCGACTTTGATTTCTGCATTATAATACTCATTATCTTCATCAACACATCTAAACCAAATAGATGAATCTTGACCACTATAGTAGAATTCAAAATAGAATGCATCAACGCCATACATTTCTTCTTCTTGATGGTGAGTTACAACTGCCCATCCATCATGAGTAATATCATTGGAAGCGTTCATTATTTCATGAGTGAAATCAATCTTTAATGCTTTCTTATCATTACCAAAGAAGTTAGTACTATCGATTGATACATTAACAGGAGATCCATCTTTATGAACTTCCCATTCATCTGCGTGTTCAATTGTATATTCTATTTCTTCATCAAGATTTGCTTCATAAAAGAATGAGAATACTTCATTACATACTTTCTTAGAGCCTTTATTTACCGCAGTAACTCTCCAGTAGTATGTATAATTTTTATATTTTAAATTTGAGAATAATTTAAATGAAGTTTCGCTAATTCCAGCTTTCTTAACGTAGATTGCGTCTTCTTGTTGATTAAACTCAGTTGAAGATGCTACTTCAAGAATATAAGTTTCAGCGTTTTCAGATGCATTCCATTCAAATGTAGGAATAGTTTTAACTGAACCATTATTAGTTGGAGCTTTTAAACTGAATGCACCAAGAGTGCCTTCTACCCTTGCTTGATTGAATTCATTTTGTCCAATCTTTTCACAAGCAGTTAAAACAAATACAAATAATAAACTAAATATTACAAGGAAGATCTTTTTCATATATTACAGCCTCCTTGTAGAAACTACAACTACTGAATTTGCTGGAACAGTAATATTAGTATAATCGCTAATCTTACCATCTATACAATAATTGTATGTAACAAATCCATTAGCATCGAGTTTAATTTGGTTTTCACTAAATATGTAGATGTATAACTTTTCATTATTAATTGAAGCATCCATTCTAAAATCTTTGGTTAAATCAGTTTTGCCTCTATTAACAACTACATATCCACCATTTTGACCATCTGAATCAATTGATCCAATCATTCTTACGTTTTCAATTTCAGTGTTAGCAGAGATTACTTTACATCCTCTATCAAAAAGGTTAGTAAGTAAACTTGAAGAATGATACCAAGGTCTATATTCTTGTTTAATAGCTGATGCTTCATTGAGTGTTGAGAACATACCCCACTCTTTAGCAGTCATACCGCCTTCATTATACATAAAGTGCATTGCATCGTCTAAATCCCAATATACAATACCAGATACATTAGACATCATACATTGTAGTGTATAGTCAGCCATTCTGATACCATATGAGAAATTGGCGATATATGCGTTACAGTCTGTTTGAACGTTTTTACCATCAAGTAAACCTGATTCCCAGATAATTACTTTCTTAGAATCGTTGCCATCTAACTTTTTAATCATTGAATATGTATCAGCTACTCTTTCTTTTAAGAGTGCATTATCAATATCATAGTTAGAAATATATAAGTGAACACCATAGTTCTTTACTTCATTTTTAAGGTTAGTTGCAACACCAGTTAAATATTCTTCAATACCAGGTTTAGTTGTTGCATCACCACCAATAATATCTAAGTTAGTTAAGCCAATCTTATCGAATTGAGCTCTAACATTTTTAACACCTTGTTCCCATATAGCGTATGTATTATAAGCATTCTTTGATGAACCCTTAGCACCGCTATAGTCTGGTTCATTAGTGTTTACGAAATATTTAATGCAAGTATATCCTTTCTTAACAATTAAATATTCCATTAAATCACCACACATTACTGCCCATCTAGGGTCAGCAGTTACATTCTTAATCATATGGTAGATATCTTCTTCTTCATTAGGGTTTCCGATAACATTCCAAATACCAAATGCAACAGTGATGTTCTTAGTTTCACAATAGTCTAGAATTTGATAAGCATTGAGCATATATTTATTAGTAAAATCATATTCCCATGTATCATCTTCTAAATTATCTGGAGTTTTGTTATCACTAAAATTCTTCACTAACCAATCAAAATTGGTCATACATCTGACCAATTTTGGGTTAAGTCTATCTAGTGAATTATATATCTTTTCTTCTGCACCTCTTTGAAGCTTTCCTGTGTCTTCGTATACTCCAACTTCAACTCCAAGACCATAGAAATTATCATTGATAACTTTCTTTGATTCAAATACAATTCCATCTTTCTTTTCATTGCAAGATACGAGAGTTAACATAGAAACCAAAAAGAGTAATATAATTAGTAGCTTTTTCATAATTATTTCTTTAATGCATCATTAATTTCTTTTAATACATCTTGCCATTGCTTTGTGTTAAAGTTTGCAAGATATGCATCTTTTGTTATCTTTCCATAACAATATTGAGTAATCTTAGCATTGGCATCTTCAAGCATACCACCTGAATCTCTTGCCTTAAGAGTAGTTGTAAGCCACTTAACATCTCCTCTTTCTTTTAAGACTACGAGTTTATTAGCTTCTTTAGCTTGATCGATTTCAGCTTTCCAAGCATTTAAAATTCTAAGTGAATCTTTATCAGTTAATGGGTCCATTTCAGATGTATCATTGCCAAGAGTAATCATATATCTTAAATATTTAGCACCATTAAGTTTATCGATGTATTCGCCATCAAGGTCTTTTTCCCAACCAGCTTCACTAAGTTCAACATTACCATTTGCATCAACAGTGTAGTCATAATCTTCAAAACCATAGATAGCAAGCATTGTGCCTTCTTCAGAAAGTAGGTAATCAAGGATGTCTAGGATCTTTTCCATCTTAGCATTAGAGATATCTTCATTGAAGAATGTAGCACTGAACCAGTTTTCAGTTCCTTCAAGATGGTACTTTCCATCTGGTCCATATACTTTCATGATCGCAGTTGCATCATCTAACTTTTCTTTAGTATCAATAGCTTTATTTTCACCAACTTTCTTTCTTAAAGTTGTGTAGTTAGCAAGTGATAAGTTTTCATAATATACACCAATACGACCAGCATAATACTTCTTAGCAGCATCACCATCATTTAAGTCATATTGAGAAAGTCCATAATATTGTTTGTTACCTGTTTGGCTCCATAACTTAGCTTTTTCAAGGCCTTCTAAGTATTCAGCTGTAGTATAGTTAGAAACTACAGTTCCATCTCCAGCGATTGCGAAACAGTGTGGTGCAGTCTTATAGAAGTTAGTAATTGAAGGATAACCCCATTCAACATCACCAAGTGCGGCTACTTCACCACCCATAGATTTATTCTTTAAGAACGAATCAAGGAGTGCTTCAAATTCAGCCCAAGTGTATACATCGTTTTCTTTATATACGCCTAATTCTTTTGCCCAGTCTCTTCTATATACATAAGTGAATGGAGAATATTCTGTGTCGATATTGCTTAAATCTTTAATGATTGGGAGGCAATATAATTTTCCATTGATATAGAATTGATCAATATTAGATACTTTAGCAAGTGTAGCTTTAATGTTTGGCCATTTATCTAAGTTATCAGGAATTGCCTTAATAACGTCACCTTTAACCCAGTTAACATAGCTATTTGAGAAGTTATAGCTATCAAGGTTAAATTGGAATACGTCAGTTAAGTTATTAGCTTGAACTGGACCATAAACTTGTTGATCCCAGTCTGCATATGAATATGTAGTTGGAGTAATAGCTACACCAAACTTTTCTTCTAAGAAGTCAGTATATGCATCTCCTCCTGTCCATTCATTAAAGTATAAGTTTCTTAAGTTAAGTTTTAGTCTTCCTTTTTCATCAAATTCATCTTTAGTATTTTTACAACCTACAAGACCAACTAAAGATAATACTGATAGTAAGACTAATAGTATTGATAATAATTTCCTTTTCATTATATTTCTCCTCCTCTTATCCTTTAATAGCTCCAACTACTAAGCCCTTAACGAAGAACTTCTGTACGAATGGGTAGAAACTCATCATCGGAACTATTGTAAAGAATATACAAGCCATTTGAAGACCTTCTGAATAAACATCGGTGACTCCAATCGGGCTTTCAATTTGCGAGCTAGATGTCGCGATTAACTCTCTTAATATTAATTGAAGAGGTTTTAAGTTAGCCTTTTCAATAAATAACATACCGTTATACCATGAGTTCCAGTTACCTACTGCAAAGAATAATCCAACAGTAGCTAACATTGGAAGAGCCATAGGTAGATAAACTTTCACAAAGATTTGAATATCATTAGCTCCATCAATCTTAGCTGATTCTTCGAGGTCTGCAGGTAGACTTGCGAAATAGTTTCTCATAAGAAGCATATTGTATGTATCAATAGCACCTGGAATAACCATTACCCAGATAGTATTGTAGAGTCCTAAGTTTTTAATTAAGAAATAGTAAGGGATTAAACCTCCACCGAAGAACATAGTTACAAGGATCATATTCATGAGGAAGCCTTTACCAATCCATTTATTTCTTGATAGTGCATAACCAGTTATTACTGTGAAGAATAATTGGTATGCTGTTCCAAATAAGAGTAGGAACATTGTTACTCCAAATCCGCTCCATAGAGTCTTATTAGTAAATACGGCTCTATAGTTATCAAATGTTACTTCTTTTGGCCAGAGTAGGATAGGAGTTTCAAGATAAACATGCTCTGGTGAAATAGAGATTAAGAACGCATTATAGAATGGATAAATAATTAATATTGCATATACTAGAAGCATTGCGAATATTACCCAGTCTAATCCTTGAAGTCTATTTAAGAAGTTTCTTCTTTGTCTTTTACGAGATATTTTCTTATTTTCTTTTTCCATTAGATAATACCTCTCTCGCCACAAAGTTTAGCTATTCTATCTACGATTAGAACTAGTATGAATGATACAACTGACTTGAAGAGACCAATTGCGGCGCCTTGTCCAGCTGGCATACCAGATCTAAATGTTTGTCTATAAATATATGTATCTAAGATATCTGAAACATTATAAACAAGCGGGTTATATAAGTTAATAATTTGATCAAAACCTGCGGATAGGATTCCACCTACAGAAAGAATTAAGAGTAATACTGCGGTAGGTTTAATCGCAGGAAGTGTGATGTGTCCAATCTTTTGAAGTCTTGTCGCACCATCAATATCTGCGGCTTCATATAGTTCCGGAGATATTCCCGCCATCGTCGCGAGGTAGATGATGGATGACCATCCTGCTTCTTTCCAGACATCAGATGTAAAGATTAAAGCGATAAAGAATTTACCATTTGACATAAACTCAATTCTATCGTGACCCGCAAGGTTAACTAAGTTATTGATTGCACCTGTTCTACTAAATAAGTTTGCAACGAAGCCACCAATTACGACCCATGATAGGAAGTGAGGGAATGTTACTATTGTTTGAACTGTCTTTTTAAATATTCTCATTCTAATTTCATTTAAGAGTAACGCTACAAGAATTGCTGCCACGAAACTAATAATAATCTTAAAGAAACCGATAATAATAGTATTTCTTAATACAGTATAGAATTCTGGATTACTGAATATAGTTTTAAAGTTCGCAAAATTATTCCAAGGACTTCCCATTATTCCCTTCTTAGGATAATAATCTTTAAAAGCTATAAGTATTCCATACATAGGTATATAGTTAAAAATAAAGTAAAAGACCACTGCCGGTATTCCCATTAAAATGAGATACTTTGAGTGATTTACTTTCTTTTTAAAGTTGTATGTAGTTTTATTCCTTTTAGCTATTAAAACTTTATTCATTTTATTTCTTTAATACACTTAATAATTTGTCTACTGTTGTAAATGCGAGTGATAAATAAGTATCTGCGGCACCATAGTAGATTGCAATTCTTCCTTTATTATCTACTAGTGCTGCACATGGGAATACTACGTTTGGAACGAATCCAATTGTCTCATACTCCATTTCTGGAGTCATAAGATAATTGTCAGTTCTTCCAATTACTTTAGATGGATCATTTAAATCAAGGAGAGCTGCGCCAATGCTATATACCATACCTGCACAAGTCTTAGTAACTCCATGATAGATCAAAATCCATCCCTCTTTTGTTTCAATTGGGAATGGTCCTGCACCGATCTTTGTTGATTGCCACCATTGCCAACTAGGTTTCATTACAAGTTTATGTTTTCCCCAATATACTAAATCTTTACTATATGAAATAAAGATATCGCCAAATGGTGTATGTCCTCCATCTGATGGACGAGAGAGCATTGCGAATTCACCATTTATCTTTTTAGGGAATAATACACCATTTCTATTAAATGGTAAGAATGGACTAGAAATAAATGTATATTTCTTGAAATCCTTAGTTTCAGCAAGACCGATTGTTGGAGCACCATTGCTACCGTTACACCACATGATATAGAAAGTGCCATCAATCTTCACAACTCTAGGATCGTATGCGTATTCAATTTCGTGTTTACTACCATCTACATTATAGAACACAATTGGGTCTTTATTAATTTTAAAATTAATACCATCTTCACTTTCGCCATAATATAGATATGGAATGGTAGACTTAGTATCTCCTCTAAATATTCCAACAAACTTAGAATTGAATTCCACAACTGCACTATTAAAAGCTCTAGCGATTGTTTCATTAGGGTTTCTACCAATTATAGGGTTCTTGGAATATCTCCAAATAATACTACCATCAGTACATTCTTCGTATGGAATTTGGAGTGTTTTCTTTTCTTCTTGCTTCATATTCTTACCTCATAACTGGACGAGGCGCAAACCTCGTCCAGTTTCTTTTTTAAATGTTTTTTTAATTATGCAACTTCGATTGAATGACCTAATGTTAAATCATCAACATATAGATATACATCGCCAGCATTCTTTGAATAAATAATTACAGAGATTGCTGCGATATCTGCTTCACTGAAATTAAATGAATATGCTGTCATTCCTGTGTTAGCAATAAATGGAACATCGAACCACTTATCACTTGCAGAACCGCCTGCTACAAAGATTTTTTCATTTGTAGTAGTAGTTAATACAATCTTAATTTTGATTGTTCCTGCATTGTTATAGTAGTTTCCAAGTTTTACTAATAACATATCTGCTTCACCTAAAGATGAACCTGTAGAATATGTATAATTAAATACCTTTTCTTTTCCAGCTTGCATATTAACAACTTTAGAGTTATCTTTTGATCTACTATTCATTCCTCCACCAGTTGCCCATGTAGCTCCGCCATCAGTAGATACTTGTTTTGTCCAGTTAGCACCTGAATATGCTGAATTTCCACTTCCGTCTTCGAAATCAAGTTTTAATACATCTGTATGTTTAGGAATAACGTTTAGAGGTTTAGTTTCAACTGTGTATCCTTTGAATTGTAATTTTAGATCATCAATATAGAGATAACTTTGAGCAGTTGCCTTAACAACGAATACGATTTCTTTAACATTTACTGGTTTTTCAAGAGACCATGTAACTTCATGGAATGAATATGTACCAGATGTAGTAGTGAATAATTCGAAGTCATTCTTACCAACTAAGTAAGTTTCTGTACCATTAACATCAACTAACTTAATCTTTAATTGAATACTTGAAGCACCATTAAACCAGTTACCAAGTCTTACAGAGATGAAGTCGCAAATACCGCGTTCTGCTGATGTGAATGTATAAGTATTTCTTCTTGTATATGTATCTGAAGACATATTGATGAATAAAGAATTTTCATTCTTGTAATACATCTTACCTTCAGATGGAGCTTTCCAAGCATCAGTATAAACTTCTTGTTTCCATGAACTTGTAGTATTTGTACTGAAAGTCATATTAACGTCCATTGGTTTAAATGTATCAAGAACACCAGTGAATCCTTGGAATAATCCAGATGCTTCTACTACTTCTAATGCAGTACCACGTTTAACAACCTTGAGTTTGAGTGAGAATGCTTGAGCGCCAGTTGCTACAGAAGTAACATTAACGAATCTCATATCATCACTTAATGTGTAAGTGAATGGCATAACAACTTCATCAGTTACACCTTGAACAACTTTAGTCATGTTGAGTGAAGCGATACGTCCTTCAGTTTGGCTTTGGATTGATACGTCATATTTAACACCGTTAGATGTGATAGCTAATACTCTATCTGGAACATTTTCAATTTGATATTCAACAGATGATTCAGTACCAGCAGTTAAATTCTTAGCGATGATATCACCCATAATGATTGATTTCATTTTCCAGTCTGGTGTAGATCCAGGAATCTTAATTAATACGTCAACTTTATCGAAATAATTAACAACTTCAGAAATGTCGTTCATATTTAAGATTGCTAATGCATCAGTTAATTTGTAGTCATGATTATCATAGTTAATCTTCCAGTTTTCATCATCGAGTCTGATGTTAACAATAACGATATTATTATCTAATACGTTTAATGCGTATTTAGCGAATACACCGTTTTCAGAATTTCTTAATTGAATAGTGATTGTAGCAATACCATCATTTAAGAATGTGAATTGTAATGCATTGAATGCTTTATCAAGTCCTAAATCAAATCCAAAACGGTGTGCACTTCCTGCTGACTTGAAGTTAAGCTTTGCATACTTGTGGCCATTATCTGTGACTAATTCAACAGAATCAGTAGTTGATGCAGCCCAAGCTGTCATATATTCATCGCAATCAACATTTTCAGTTAATTCTGCAGTGCCATCAACATGTTCTAAATCAGTGATGTTAACAGTTTCACTAGCTTCACTTGGCATAACGAATCCAACTTCTTTTTCTTCTTTTAAGTAAAGAATATGGTTTGCATTATCCCATCCACCAACAGCTTCAAACTTAACAACTTCAGACTTAGTAGCTGTGTAAGAAGTGATAGTAGATGCTTCACCATTAACTTTTAAGCTAATACCTGTGAAAGCTACAGTTGCAACATTTGTTGCTGTCTTAGTAATAGTGATAGTTCCTT
>JAILNJ010000101.1 GCA_024691665.1 Gammaproteobacteria bacterium
CGTCAAGGAAAGAAAGTATTTAAAAATAATGTAGAAATTAAAAAGATATCTGCATTAGTGATAAATCTATTAGTTTTCTTCTTTCACTAGGGCCTGCCTTTAAAAGGAATAAGTCTTCAGGTGAAAACAATACTACATTAAGATTTCCTACAAACTCAGATATCTTTTTAATTTCTACATTATTTTTAAATACTTTCTTTCCTTGACGAGACATTATAAATAGGAGTGTATCTATTCTATTTTCAAATTCTATCTCGGAAGAGATTTTAAAGAAATCTTTTCCTTCTAGAATCATGTCTTCATCTTTGTTTTTATAGCTTTTAGTAGACGCAAGGGAATATATTGATTCAAGGATATTAGTTTTTCCAGCTCCATTATCTCCCACAAAGATATTTACTTTAGGTGATAATTCTATAGATTCATTAAGGTATGATCTAAAACTATATAATGTGAGCTTTTTAATATGCATTATTTAATTACGTATTCGTCTATACCTATTTTAACTACGTCGTCTTTATATAGTTTTCTTCCTCTTCTATCCTCTTTAACGCCGTTAACTAAAACTTTATTATTAACTAAAAAGTATTTAGCTTCGCCACCAGTTTGAATGATGTCTAATAACTTTAATAATTGGCTTAAAAGAATAAAATCTGTGTGAATCTGTACTGGTTTCATATACCCCTCTCAATATTATATATTATATAATATAAATAATATATAATCAAGCAAAATCGCCTAAAATTTATTGTCTAACGCATTTTTTGTAATAATCTTATTATTAACTTTTCCATAATAAAAAGCGCTAGAAGGGAAATTTCAGCGCTTTTTATAAAAATATATGTGTTTGAACAACTTCTTCTATTAGAATAAAAGATCGTTTAAACATTTTTCTAAATATAGTGATAAGTCTCTATACATCGCAAGACTTGATTCATTATATTTATATTCGATATACATTCTTCTAAGTTTATAGTAGAAAGTAAAATTTCTTGAGATTTGATAAGCTGTCTTAAAGAGAGTTTCACTATCTGAAATATTAGTTTTCTCAGGAGATAATACAAATAAAGCTCTATTATCTGTGACATCTTCTCTTTCAAAATTACACTTATTGATTAAGTTCTCGGTGAGCTTCGCATACATATATGTGAGAAGGTTATCTTCAACCTTACCATATCTATCTGTGAGTTCTAAAACTAAATCATTTAACTCATTTAAAGATTGTAGTTTTGAGATTTTTGTATGAACTTCAATCTTAGAATAATCATCTTTAATATATGATTCATCCACATGACGAGAAATGAATAATTTGTATTCATCTTTCTCTTCTTCAACATATTCATTCTTTCTCTTTTTAATCTCATCATCAAGGATTTTAAGGTATAATTCAACACCCACTTTATTGATGAATCCAGACTGTTCCTTACCGAGAATTTCGCCCGCGCCACGCACAGTTAAATCTCTGACCGCAATCTTGAATCCAGAGCCAAGTTCAGCGAAATCTTTGATGGCTTGAAGTCTCTTTTCTGCGTCTGGTGTAAGAGTCTTTCTCTTATCATACATTAAGTATGCATAACCAATTCTCTCGCCACGACCAACTCTTCCTTTTATCTGATAGAGCTGGCTTAAACCATATCTGTCTGAGTCATGAATTATTAATGTATTTACGTTTGGAATATCTATTCCATTTTCAATGATTGTCGTAGAAATTAAAACATCAATTTCTTTATTCATAAAGAGATCAATAATGTTTTCGATATCGACTCTTGAAAGTTTCCCGTGGATAGTTGCGTATCTTGCGTCAGGCACTAAAGACTTTAAATATAGATATATTTTATCTATGTCTTCTACTCTATTATATAGATAGAATACTTGTCCACCTTTAGATAGTTCACGTTCTATTGCATCTTTAACGATATAATCGTTTCTTTCAAGGACGTATGTTTGAACTGGATATCTATTAATTGGAGCTGTCTCGATAAGTGAGATATTTTTAAGACCTGTGACCGCCATTTGAAGAGTTCTTGGGATTGGAGTTGCGGTTAAAGTTAAGACATCAATATTAACTTTCATTTCTTTAATCTTTTCTTTAGCTTCAACACCAAACTTCTGTTCCTCATCGATGATAAGTAAGCCAATATCTTTGAATTTAACGTCATTAGATAAGACTCTATGAGTTCCAATAACGATATCTACTTTTCCTTCTTCAATATTCTTTATAGTATTCTTTATCTCCTTTGGAGATACAAATCTACTTAAAAGACCAATCTCTATTCCAAACTTATCCATACGAGCTTTAAAGTTTTGGTAGTGTTGACGGGCAAGGATGGTTGTAGGTGCGACTACCGCAACTTGTCTTCCTGAGATTACTGCTTTAAGTGCGGCACGCATTGCGACTTCAGTTTTTCCAAATCCAACATCACCACAAATAAGTCTATCCATTAAGACGCCTTCTTCCATATCATGTTTAACGTCTTCAATAGCTTTTATTTGATCGCGTGTTAAATCATAACCAAAATCACTAGCGAATTCTTCTTCTATTTCATCGTTAGCTTTATATTTAAATCCTTCTGCGTCTTGTCTTGTAGAATATACATTTAATAGTTTGTCTGCGAGAAGTTTGGCTTTTTCTCTCGCTGATTCTCTAGTCTTCTTCCATTCTTTTGTGTTAAGTTTAGAGAGTTTAGGTTTATAACCATCTTCCGCACTATATTTATATAAGGATGAGATTGATTCAACTGGTACATATACTGATTCATCGTCAGAATATTTAATATGAATATAGTCAGATGTCTTAGTTCCTAAAGACATAGTCTTTATTTCTACGAATTCTCCTACAACATAATCATAGTGAACTACAAAATCACCTTTCTTTAATTCTTTGATTGATTTAAGTCTTCTACCTTCTTCATTAAGTCTATATTTAGCCTTATATGTCTTGCGTGCTTTAAGAATTCTTTCAGAATCTATAATTACTAGGTTTTCACTTAAAAGTTCAAAAGATAAGAAATTAGACTCTCTAATATTAATCTTTCCTTCTTTAATAGGATTATTCTTATAATACTTAA
>JAILNJ010000126.1 GCA_024691665.1 Gammaproteobacteria bacterium
TACCCGCTAAGTTATTGATAATAACATTGAGGATAGCCACTAATCCTTCAGTAACTAAAATACCAAATACACCAGAGGCAGTACCTATAATTAATGTTTCAGCAATAAATAATCTAGAAACATCTTTCTTTCTACCACCTAATGAACGGATTACACCTATTTCTTTAACTCTTTCCATAGTGGAAATATAAGTGATAACTGCAATCATAAAGCAAGATACCACTAAGGAAAGAGATGTAAATGCAATAAGAGCAATACTAATAGCGTTAATTAATGTATCAATAACAGAGATAATCATCCCAATAGTGTCTGTATAAGTAAGTTCTTCTCTTTCTTCAAGAGATAAACCACCTATATCGCCTTCTTGGTTCCATTTATCTAAATGTCTAAGAATTGCATCTTTTTTAGAGAAATCCTTAGGATATAAGCTAATTTCTTTAGGAACTGAATCAAATTCATATTCAGTATATGTAACATTACCAAATTCTTTTGTAACAAGTTTCGCAGCAATGCCTGAAACACTTCTTAAATATGACTTATTTGCTTCTTCATAAGAGGTTCCCATAATCATACTTGATAGAGAACCAGATAAGTTCATATTTAAGCACATTGCTTCACCAGATTTAGGAATAATAGTTCCTGGAGCAAATTCACTTTCATAGTTCTTATAAGAATCATAATCAAATGTTGTATATGCTTTATATGTTTTAGCGCCTACTTGATCACTATTAATAAATGGTTTCATACCATGATCAATATTAGTAACAATTTGGCTATTAGCAGCATCTTGCATATATTTCTCAGTTAATTTAGGTGTGAAATATACACCTCTAGATAAACAACCAAATTGAGTGGTTGGTTTAGCTTGTAAAATACCAACAATCTTCATTTCCATGCCAGCATTCAACATTTCTGAAGTTGCTTTAGCAGGATATCTATATCCATCTAGATTTTTAATAGAGAAACTAAAATTAGAATTTAATGTTCCAATAAGAGGAAGTTCAGTAGATACTTTATGTTCAATTTCACTAGTTAATGTAAATGTGAATGGCATTTCATAGGAAGTACCTTCCATAATGACGCCTTCCCATTTACCTTTAGTGTGTGAGTCAGGAGATTGAGGAGTTTCACTTGATAAAGTAAATGTAGCAGGGAATTCTCCTCCCGCTGTTCCTAGACTAATAGTACCTTCTAAGTTTTTATATTCACTATCGAAGTCTAAATCAAAATTAAGGTCTAATGTTTGGCCTAAGAAAGTTAAATCTTCAAATTCAAAAGAAACATTATCCACTCTCTTTTCGGTCCATGTGTACATGGAATCATGAGGGATATATGTGAATTTCTTTCCTAAAATTTCTTCATAAGTAAATGTTCTAGCGTAATCATATTCTTCTAGTTTTCTATTATGTTCCGCTAATTCTTCTTCACTCATTCCTTCTGTGTCAATATGAGATTCAATCGCGTATTTAGCGAGATTTAAGAAGTCTTCTTCAGTAAAGAAACCTAATTGTCCTAAACAGATATCTGTAAGAGTCTTATCTGAGTCCACTACAACCATCATTTCATTTGCTTCAGTAGGGAATCTAGAATCTTTACCTAATAAGTCATATTGACCAAGGATATATTCTTCACTACCTGGAATTTGTTTCATAAAATCTGTGAATAAATCAACAAATCTTGCATATTCACCAAATCCTTTAACAGTTGTGAGCTCTTTAATATATCTTTGTGTTAATCCATTAAGAGAAAGCTGATTAACTTCAGCATCTTTAGTTTTCTTCCATTCACAGAAGATATTGTTTGTTAAATCCACGCCATAATCGTAATTAATGGACGCTAAATATTCTTCTGGAATGGTTTTTATAAACTTAAGTAAGTCTTCATTGATTTCATTAGTTTTTACTCTAGTGACATCTTTATATTTGTCCATTAAGTAATCAATCATAGAGTCAACAGCAATCTTATCTGTTAAATCTAATTCCGCTATTTGCTTCTTATCCCAGTTAGATAAACCACTGATTAAGGAAGAATAATCAACAGGGTTTTCTGAAATACTAACTGGATAAGAAGAAAGCATATCATCTTGCATGCCATCAACATAGTTGACAACACCTTGTCTTACCGCTAAAACAGCGGAGACACCAATGATGCCTATACTTCCTGCAATAGTAATAAGAATTGTTCTTTTTAATTTAGATAATAAGTTAGAGAAAGATAATCCAGTAGCGGTAAAGAAAGACATAGCGCTTTTATTCTTTCCTTTTGTTTGCACCACTTCTTTTTTAGCTTCTAATGCTTTTTCTAATTCTTCTTTAGTTTCTCCATCATATGGATTAGTGTCACCTAAGATAACACCGTCTTTCATAGAAACAATACGAGTTGCGTATTTCTCCGCTAATTCAGGGTTATGAGTAACCATGATAACAAGTCTATCTGCAGCGACTTTCTTTAGTAGATCCATAATTTGGATACTAGTTTCACTATCAAGAGCACCTGTAGGTTCATCCGCTAATAAGATTTCTGGATTATTAACTAAAGATCTAGCAATAGCTACTCTTTGCATTTGACCGCCTGAAAGTTGATTAGGTTTCTTATTATATAAGCCTTTTAAACCAACGCGGTCTAATGCTTCCATAGCTCTTTGCTTTCTTTCTTTTTTAGCTATACCAGAAATAGTAAGAGCAAGTTCTACATTCTTTAAGATAGTTTGATGTCCAATTAAGTTATATGCTTGGAAGACAAAACCAATTGAATGGTTTCTATATGTATCCCAATCTCTATCTCCATACTTCTTAGTGGATTTACCTTCAATAACTAAATCCCCTGAAGTATATCTATCTAAACCACCAACAATATTTAATAATGTGGTTTTACCACATCCTGAAGGTCCTAATACCGCGACAAATTCATTTCTACGGAAAGATACAGTTACACCTCTAAGAGCTCTAACTGGTTCTTGACCTTTCATCTCATAATTCTTTTTAATATCAATTAATTTAAGCATAGTTAGTTTTTCCTATATGAGTGATAATATATAAAACTCATATTTATTTCAATAAATTTGCTCTACTATTTTTGATAGCCAAAATGTAATTAAACATTTTATCTACTTGGTAACAAAAAGCCCTGAAGATATAATTCGAGGCTATTTGTATATATCAGTTAATATCTTTAATTTCTTTAAATATTTCAGTTAAAGCAAAGAAGTAATTAATAATCGCACAGAAGAAATAAAGAAATTAAAGACAATGTAAATATAAATAATTTTCAAGTAAAACAAGAGGGCATTTATACTGCCCTTTGATTAATCTATTTTTAATTCTTTTGAATACACTGCTTTTTTAATTTGATAGGAATTTTGAGTGCCTGTTTTTAAGTTAACTGCAAATGGTACTGTTTTAACTTTTCCGTTATATTCAGAAGCTTGTAGTAAGATACGATCTTTAAGTTTTTTTCTATATGGAAGAGTTACTAAGAATGTTGCTAACACAATAAAGTCAATTAAAGAAGAAATGACTAAACCAATAATAAAAATAAATCCAAAACTATATTTATTAGCATACGCACAAGTAAGAACTAAGAAAATGATTAGTAGCATTGTCCAAGGAATAAAAGAGAATGGAGATTGCTTAGAAAGACTATCATATTGTTTTTCTAGCTTTGCTAATTGCTTATTTGTTTCGCTTGGTTCTCTTTTCATAGTTAAAGAAAATGGAGTCTTTGTTAAGAATTTCCATCCAAAGCTTGTGCGGAGCTCAATGGCTTCGTCTATCTTATCTTCCGC
>JAILNJ010000096.1 GCA_024691665.1 Gammaproteobacteria bacterium
GCACCTTGAGATTCAAGGATAGTACCCTTTCTTTGATTTAAGAGTCTAATCTCTTGAAGCATGCCTTCATATTCTTTTCTTAAAGACTCAACTGAAGAGAGTGATAATTCCTTCTTCTTAGTTTTGAGTTCTTCAATTTGTTTAGTGTTCTTGTAGTAGTTTTGAACTTCTTTAACGAGTTCTTTAATGATAGATAAATCAAATCCATTAATGATATCAGCTTGTTCAGCGAGTGCTTGGATATCTTCAGTAATCTTTTGATATTCAACCTTCTTTTCTTCACCAAGTTTTTGATATTTATTGAGTTGAACTTGTCTTGCACTTGAACCAATAAATGGCTTTGGTGTATTAGGGTTAAGATAGCTTGTAGTGAAACCTCTATAAAGCATTCCATCTTTAGTAATTGCTTGATTGAACTTTTCAAGGTCACGTACATCATCAACCATAATTAAGTTACCAATAATATAGTTGATGTAGCATCTTGCATCTCTGTTTTCAGTTTCAATGATTGAAGCTAGAGAATCAGGTTGATAAGTTGTGAAGTTTTGGATTTTCTTAGTGTTAAGTAAGTTAACACCAAATAAGTTTTTAGACTTATTTTCGTTATAGCAGAGTAAGCATTCATCATAGTATTTAGGTTCTACGATTAATGTGAATCTTTGTCTACCAAGTAAGTCTTCAACTGTGTTTTGCCATGACTTATCTTTAACTTCAATGATTTCAGAAAGTACATGTACAGAAATGTTTTCGTTATAAACTTTCTTTAGGTGTTCTTCCATCTTTTGTCTTAATACTACGATTTCTTTAGCATATGGAAGAGTTCCTGTGCCAGATAATTGGTTAAGTGAAGTTAATACTTCTTGGATTTCTTTAACTTTTAATGCTTTTTGAGCATTTAAAGTTGAGTTCTTTTCTTGAATTTCATCTCTCTTTTCAGAAAGAGTAGTTCTGAGTTCATCAAGTTTACGAGATAGATCTTTACAGTCATCTTCAGTTTCAACATTTAAGTTAACCTTAGATAATTCTCTATAAAGTTTAGCATCAACATTCTTAATAGCTTCTTTAGATTCTTGGAAAGCTACCTTTCTTCTATCAAATTCTCTCTTCTTTTCATAAGAGTATGCAACTTCACCATCAAGTCTCTTAATATCTCTATCATAGAGTTCTGATGCTCTGAAGTCTTCGTTATTAGAAAGTGATGCATAGAGTTGTTTACTCTTATCATCGATTGATGCGATTTCTTCATCGATTTCTTTAGTATCTTCTTTGAGTGTATCTAATTCTTGTTCAAGCTTAAGAATCTTTTTATTCTTAGATTCAACTTCTTTTTCAGCTTCTTTCTTAGTTAAAACTTTAAGGAGATATTCATAGAAATCTTTATTTTCTTTGATAGACTTAGCTGTTTCATAAGTTTCCTTAATAGTCTTTAAGTCTTCAATCTTATTCTTAGTTACTTTTAAGATTCCTTCAAATTCTTTGTATGATCTAATAGAATCTCTGATGTTTTCAGTATGAATTTGTTTTTCTTCAAGTAAGTGATTATAGATATAATCTTTAACGTTTGTGAGTGGCTTGAAAGCTAATGCTTTTGGAAGAAGTGTGAAGTATTTTTCACTAATTCCACCCATCTTTTGGCGGAATGCAGCCTTAGCTTCTTTTCTTGATGTAAAGATATAAGGTGTAACTTTACTCTTCTTGAAGTCTAAAGTGTTCTTAACTTCATAGTCTTCAGTTATGAAGTATTCATCCTTCATTGGTCCATCAATAATATAGAAGATTACTTTTGGAGGTTTGGCTTCACCTTCAACATCAATTACTGAACCTAAACAGAAATACTTTTCTTGTTTTTCTGAATAATATTCAAGACAGATATGACCTGAAAGATCATAGTCTCTTAAGTATTCTTGATCAAGAGATCCAAGCTTACATTTAACGTATCCCCTTAAATCTCTCTTACTCTTATCTGATGCAGCTAAGTTGAATATTTGGTCACCAGCTGTGATTACAAATGTAATCGCATCGATGATTGTTGATTTACCAGAACCATTTACGCCAGTTAAGAGTGTATTATTCTTAACATTTATAGTTTCATTTTCGAAGTAATGCCAGTTAATTAATCTGATTTTAGTTAAGGTTTTCATTGTCTTCCTCCTCTTCACTCTTTCCATTTTCAAGTTGGAGAATATATGAGTAGCATTCTTGGATATTAGTCACAGGAATAGCTAAGGTAATGCTTGAGAATACTAGTAATTTAGTAGATGCCATTTCAAGATCTCCTAAATTATCGATTAAGTTGTATTTCTTATAGAGTCTTAAAGCTGCTACAAGTTCTGTCTTAAAGATTTTTCTCTTAAATCCGAAAGATGCATATTTGTTATGAATCTCATCAATAGTGATTACTACTGTGTTATCAAGTGTAGTGTTGATTAACTTTTCTTGATATAAGATTCTTAAAATTAATAATACAAATGTTTCTTCTTTCTTGAGCTTTAAGTTACCTGGATTGTAGTTATTCTTAAGTTGGATAGCTCCGATTTCTCTATTAATAACTACTTCATGACCAAGTATTTCAAAGAATTCATCGAAATATTGTTTATAGTTAATTACGAAATAATATGCTTTAGTGTTATCTTTCTTATCTTTCGATAAGTAGTTAGCTGTTAATAATTGGTTACAAATCTTAGAGAAACTATCTTGGACATCTCTAGGAAAGTTTTTTAATTCATCAAGTAGCATCTTTATGCCCTCCTCTTAATCTTAAAGTCTTTTATAATAAAGTTCTTAGTTTCTACATATGTTTGTTTATCAATAATTTCATAATCATTAAAACCTGATACAAACACAACAATATATAGAAGTCTGATTAAACCAGTTCTATCAGCATCATATGAAATGAAATCTTTCATTTCTTTTTCTTCACCTGGTGCGATAGACGATTCAAGTATTTTCTTAATGTCTTCTTCTTCGTATGCAGCTTTGAACTGTTCGAAGAAATCTTTTTGAATTAAGCTAAAGTCGAATGTTTCTTTAGATAATTTATTAATTTCTTTCTTCTTATAAGTTCCTCTTGGAACAGAAAGTGAATTAACATTTAATGATCTATCAATTGTGAAATCGAATAGTTTCTTAATTTCATTGAATGCTGAATCAACTTGTCCCTTCTTAACTTTCTTAGAATAATGAGTGATTATTGCATTAAGTTCTGCAGCAACATCTGTAGAATCATTAATTAAATACTTAACTTTTGATAATGTTTGAGTGATGTAATCTCTATTCTTCTTATCGATTTCATCCATAATTCCCTCAAGAGAATTATAAATATCAATACAGTCATTAATTTGCTTATTTGCAAGGCCTCTTGCTAAGGCTGGATCATTACCAGATATGAATAAGTAGTCATTTGAGATAATTGACATGATATCTGGATCTTCTTGCATATGTTCAAGTTTTTTGATGATATCAAGTTTATACTTATTAATATTATCAAATGTTTTAAGTTTTACATATGCTCTATCCATAACTTCATCTTTATATTCACTTAAGAGTTCTACTAAATCCTTTAATTCTTCTTTTTGATCTATTAAAGAAATAAATTCTTTAAGCTTATGGTCAACCTTTCTGATTTCTCTTACAAAGTTTATTGTGTTTTTATAAACTTGGTTAAGTAGCAGACCATAATCATATGTTTTAGAATTTAGAAGGCTATATATTGTGAAGATATATCCTCTAAATGCTTGTTCTTGTGGATCTAATGTGAAGTTTTCTGCAAATAGTGAGAAGTTAGCAGCCTTTTTAATTTCAATTAATGCAAGTGTTAATGAGATTGAATAGTCATTGAAGTTTAAGATTTCAAGATAATCGTTAGTTACATCGATTGTAATCCATCCAGTTTGTTCAAGTCTTCTTAAACAGTAGTTAGCTAGTTCTCTATATGATGGGATTTCATCGTCTTCACTGTCGTTATCTTCATTTAGTTCGTTTAAGCCTACATGTCTATCTTCAAGAAGTGCTTCTACAATATCTCTAGCATCTTCTTTTGGCATACCTAATATTGAACCAGTCTCATATCTTTCATAGATAGCGATTAAAGCTTCAATATAGATATCTCTATTCTTCGATTGGAATAGATTGAAGAAGTTTTGAGGCAAGATTGCGTTAAAGTCCATAATACGTACCTCGCTTATTTTAATTTTATAATTTATTTTATCATAAGTAAAATAATATTTCAACACTTTTTTAATAAAAATTTTATATTTTTTATATTTTTAATTTTATAAATAAAAATAAAAATATAAAAGTCAAAATAATTTGACATATTTATATAAAAAATGATAGCCATAAATTAACTATCAAGTAAATACGAATGAAAGCATGAAAAAACTGTGGCAGTTAACCACAGTTTATTTCTTTTTCTTCTTATTATCTTCAAGGCCAAATAATTCTTGTAGGCCTTCTTTTTGTTTCTTTGAAAGGCTTCTTGGAGTTTCTACAGCTACTTTAACGTATAGGTCACCTTTAACCTTAGTTTTAATGTTTGGTACACCTTTACCTCTTAATCTAAATGTTGTATTAGGTTGAGTTCCTTCTGGGATAGTTAATACTTGATCGCCATATGGACACTTAACAACCTTTTCAGTACCAACAGCAGCTTCAGGGAATGAAATCTTAATTTCTTCTTTTAGGTCATCACCATCTCTTACATAGTTAGGATCTTCTTTAACAACGAATTGGATATATAAATCTCCATTTTGTCCGCCGTTATAGCCTTTACCGCCTAAACCTTCAAGACGGATAGCTTGACCTGATTGAATACCAATTGGTACTTCAATCTCAATAGTTTTAGCTTTCTTAATCTTCTTTTCACCATGACAATCTGGACATTTATTCTTAATATACTTACCAGTACCAGAACAGTCAGGACATACTCTTCTTGTTTGAGCTTGACCGAAGATTGTGTTAGTAGTTTGAATAATTTCACCACGTCCATTACATCTTGGACAAGTTACAATGTCTTGAGGAGATTGTGCACCTGTGCCATTACATCTTGGACATTTTTCATATACATTTACATTTAGAGATGTTTTTTTACCAAAGATAACATCATTTAAAGTTACATACATTCTTTGTTGTAGATCATCACCTTTCATAGGTCCTGATTGAGATTCAGTTCTTCTGCCTCCGCCAAAGAATGAACTAAAAATATCGCTGAATCCTGATGTAAAGTCACCAAAACCTTCAAATCCACCAAAGCCACCAAAGCCTCCAGCATCACCACCAAAGCCTTGGTTTGGATCTGCTGTACCATATTTATCATAGTTTGCACGCTTTTGTGGGTCAGAAAGGACATCATAAGCCTCTTGAACTTCTTTGAATTTTTCTTGAGCTCCAGGTTCATGATTGATATCTGGGTGATATTTCTTAGCTAACTTTATATGTGCTTTCTTTATATCTTCTTCACTAGCATTCTTATCAAGGCCTAGAACGCTATAGTAGTCTTTTTGAGCCATATTTACTCCTTCAAACTACCAGCTAGGGCAAGTAGCTGGTAGTCTTAGATATTATTAAACTTCTTTGTAATCTGCGTCGAATACATCATCTGAACCATTAGATGAACCACCATTATTATTGTTGTCATCTTTATGGTCATTTTTGACATTTTCAGCAGTCTTTTGTTGTTCAGCGTAAACTCTTTGAGCTAATGCTTGAGCTTCCTTTTCAAGTTCGCTCTTCTTAGCTTTGATATCTTCAATATCATTGCCTTTCAAAGCTTCTTCAAGAGCTTGAACCTTAGCGTTTACTTTATTCTTTTCATCTTCAGAAATCTTATCTTTGAGTTCATCAAGTGAATTCTTAGTCATGAAAATGAATTGATCAGCTTCATTTCTAACGTCAGCTTCTTCCTTTCTCTTCTTATCTGCTTCTTCATTAGCTTTAGCTTCATTAACCATTCTTTGAATTTCAGCCTCAGATAGGTTAGTGTTAGATTTGATAGTAATCTTGTTTTCTTTGCCTGTTCCTAAGTTCTTAGCAGAAACTGTAAGGATTGAGTTAGCATCAATATCGAATTTAACTTCGATTTGTGGAACACCTCTTCTTGCTGGTGGGATATCAGATAATTGGAAGATTCCAAGTGTCTTGTTATCTGCAGCCATAGGTCTTTCACCTTGAAGTACTTTGATATCAACAGCTGGTTGGTTATCAGCAGCAGTTGAGAATATTTGTGATTTCTTAGTTGGAATTGTTGTATTTCTTTCAATTAATTTTGTAAATACACCACCATATGTTTCAATACCTAATGATAACGGTGTTACATCTAATAATACTAAATCTTTAACATCTCCAGATAAAACTCCACCTTGAATAGCTGCACCAATTGCAACACATTCATCTGGGTTAATTCCTTTATTTGGTTCTTTATTTGTTATTTTTTTAACAGCTTCTTGTACACAAGGTACTCTAGTAGAACCACCTACTAATAGAACTTGA
>JAILNJ010000158.1 GCA_024691665.1 Gammaproteobacteria bacterium
AGTTTCTAAGATTAAAGTTACTGCTGATGATTTATATAACTATTCAATGGAAGCTAGTGAATCTTCATATCTCTCTAGTTCTTAGAAGTTAAATAGTTCTTAGATTTGCCATGGATAGTTTCGAATTCTACCATAGAAAGAAGAACCTTATTTAAGATAGTACTAGAGAGATATGAAGATTCACTAGCTTCCATTGAATAGTTATATAAATCATCAGCAGTAACTTTAATCTTAGAAACTTCTTTACCATCAACAGTAACAACTTTAGTAGTCTTAGCTAAAGTCTTATTGTTGTAACCTTTAACTTTATAGTAATCAGCTGAATCTGATAAACCGTATTTATTAGTATCATCGTTCTTATTTAAGAGGTTTGCATATTCATATCCAAAATATTCATCAAAGATTTGTAAACCAGCTTCTTTTCTGAGTTCAGCAGCAGCCATTTGTGGAAGGTTTGCAGTTTTAAGATAATTACTTATTTGTTTTTCTTTGTAAGCTTGGATTTCGGCTTCAGTTGGTTCATCACCATAAGAAGAATTTCCAAGTTTGAGAATCATATAATAAGGGGTTTCGGAACTATTAGCTGCAGTAATAGAAGTAGCCTTTGTTAAATAACCACCAGTAGCTGATTCTTCGAATGTGAGTGTTGTAAAGATTTGTTTAGCAACATCACTTCTCTTTGAATTTAAAGATTCATAATTGAAATATAATAATTCTTTAATATTTGTCATATCAGCAACGTATTCATCTTTATATTCATATTCATAATCAACATATAAGTTAACGTATGCAGAATAAAGAAGAATAGCGCTTGGTTCAATTGTATTTTCTCTTGTGAATACAGTTTGATCTTTAATAGCTTTCTTAGAATCATTAGCGATTCTTTCACCATTTTCATCAAGCACATATTTGAAGTTGTCGTCTTTATCTAATACAGGTTCACCGTTTTCATCTACTAAAATCTTGTAATTAGGAACTTTGTTTCCTTCAACTTTCTTGTATGTAGCGAAACCATTTTCACCTTGAGCAACACCATCAACAACGTTAACGATATATTCATCGTTACCAACATACTTTCTGATTTCTTGATGAGTAGTACCATTTTCATCCCATTCAACAACAACGAGTCCATAAGCTTTTAATGCTTCATTTAGAACTGCTTTATCGTCAGCGCTAATTAAACCACTAGTTAAAGTGAATCCAAACACATCTTCAGCAAAAGCTTTAAGAGTTGATGTTTTAATGTTTGATTTAAGTGGATTTCTTTGTTGATTATAGTAGTCATTGTACATTTTAATGTATAATTCAACGAAGTTATCATTAGATAATACAGCTGTATTCATTGAAGTGCTAGATGCATAGAAAGAAGTAACGTCTTCGAATGCTACTACGTTTGATACATAGTTTGTTGCATCATATGTTGTATTAGCATAAGAACCATTTTCATCACTTGTATCACTAGTGAATACGAAATGATATGGTTTTCCTTTGTATTCCCATGCAGGTCTTGTTTCATCCCAAACGTAATTGTCGTCAACCATCTTTAAGTTCTTAACGTTTGGTACATTAACAGTCTTAACTACGTTGCCATCAGCATCTTTAACATCATAAGTATATAAAACTGGATTTAATTCATAATCTAAATAATATGAACCTTCAGAGTTTTTAGCACATACATAATCTGTATCGCCTACGTATTTTCTTAAGTTAGAAGAAACAACTGCTAATTTATAATTTTTATAAAAATCAGTAGCTTCTTTTTCGCTGTTAAATCTGATAGTAATAGCGAATGTATCTTTCTTTTCGTCCTTTAAAGCTGATTTAATAGATTCAACATCAAGCTTAGCTTCGAGTGAACCAATCTTTAAATCATTTTCAAGTCTATACTTAGCGTATGAAGCATAAGCGAGCATAAGTTTTGCATAGTCTTCAATCTTATGACCTGCTTCACCGTTTTCTTTATAACCAAGAACGTATAGCTTGTTATAGAATGAAAGTTTTAATTGTTCGTCTTTTTTAGGGTCAGCTTTGATTTTATTGATATCAGCTTGATCGTTAGAGCCATAAATTAAATACTCGATTTCTTGAGCAACTGCTTCATCAGTTTGAGCATCAATGTAGCTCTTAAGTAATTGTTTGTCTATGATTTCATTTACAGTAGACATAGGTGAAGAATAAAGCATTGTAGACCATACATCACCTTTTGTAACTTTATATGAAACATTGTTATATTGTCCTTCATAGACAACCGCATTTTCTTTAGAAACTTTATGGTTTTTGTTTCTATTTTGATATGCGTTACCTCCAACTGCTAGTGCGACGATCACTGTAACAGCTAGAAGAATTATAAGTAATCTTTTTCCAAAATTCCCCATAATAATAAAACTCCTTTTCAAAAAAATTTCCGATATATAATATATCATTAATATTTATTAATGACAATGAAAAATTTGTGATGTTTTATAAAACCTTCACAATAAGCAAAAAAATATAAATATTTTTAGACAAATTTAGAGTAAATTTAAAGAAGAAGAAAATACGAAGTGATATAATAAGCAAGTAGGTAGAATTATGAAATTTTCAGTATTAGGATCATCATCACAAGGTAACTCAACAATTCTTATAAATAATGGTAAATGTTACTTGTTAGATGCAGGCCTTGGAGTGAGAGCATTATATAATAGATTAAATTTAATAAATGCTTTTGTAGATAATATTGATGCTATCTTTATTACGCATGAACACACAGACCATATATCTGGTTTAGCTTCTATTGTAAAGAAATATAACTCTACTATATATATGTCAAAAAAGGCATATCAAAATATGGATATAAAAGTTAAGGAACAAATCTCTCCAATTAACTTTAAATTCATTAAACCTGATACTGAATTTATAGTTGATGATATGACTGTAAAGACATTCAGTGTATCACATGATGCTGCTGAACCTATGGGATTTAACTTTATATCTAATGGTAAGAAGTTAACATATATTACTGACACAGGAATGTGTGAGGTAAAAGACGACATTAAAAACTCTGATGCATATATTTTAGAATCGAACCATGAAGAGGCATTGTTATTAAATAGTGCACGTCCTTGGTTACTTAAAGAGCGAATTCTAGGTGAATATGGTCACTTATCTAATGCAGCTAGTGCTGAGTTATTCTCTAATTTAATGGGTGAAAATACTAAAAATTTAGTATTATTCCACTTATCATCTGAATGTAATAGTGATATTCTAGCTTTAACTGAATATAAGAGATATTTTAAATCAATAAATGTATCACTTGAGGGATTAAATCTAGTAGTAAGTGATAGATCTAAACCGACTCAATATATAGAGGTTTAATATGATTAATAAAGATATTAATGAAAGAATTATAAATGTATTTCAAAATGAATTATACGCTAATAAAGAAGATATAAAATTCATAAAAAAACACGATGGTGGAATGTCAAATTTAACCTATCTTTTTAGTGTGAAAGAAAAGAAATATGCAGTACATTATACTGAAAAAGATGGTTTAAAATTTGTAAATCGTAACTATGAATTAAGCGCACTTGAAGTCACAAAGAATAACCCTTATGTTCAAAAATGTGTTTACTTCGACAAAGAAAATTTAGACTTAAGAATCTATGAATATATTGATGGTGAATCACTAAATTTACTTGATTATAAGAATTATGTTAAAGAAGTCGCAGAGTCTTTAAAGTCATTCCATCAAATGAATAAGTTTGACTATGACTACAAGCCTTTTGACTATTTGACAAAAATGGAAAATGAAGTAGAGAAAAGCGACTTAAATGAACTCTACAACGAGTCTAAAAATGTGCTTCTCACAAAATACTCACAATTGATAAATAGACCACTTTATCCATGCCATAATGATGCTCAACCATCTAATCTAGTATTAGGTATTGACTCTAAAGTTCATATCATTGATCTTGAGTTCGCAGCTAATAATGATTACTTATATGACATTGCAACATTTGGTAATCTTGAATTTAAGTATTCTATTTTATTACTTAATGAATATAAGAAAGATCACACTAAGGAAGAATTGTTATATTTAATTCTTTGGAGAATATTTATTAATATGCAATGGTATTTAGTTGCTAAACAAAAATACCATCTAGGATACAATGAAATCTTAAATCTTGATTTTAATGGAATTAGTTATTTCTTCTTAAATAAAAATAGAGAATTAATTGATTTAATTAAAGAAGATAAGATCTTAGATTATGAGAAGGAGGTATTAAAGAATGCCTAAGATTTTTGCGATTGGTGGCGGAGGTAATGGTAGATATTACTCTAAAACTGAAAAATCTAAATATGAAATCAAAAATATGGATGAAGAAATAATTAGACTTACAGGTAAAACTCATCCAACTCTATTATTCTTAGCTCAAGCTCAACCACTTGATATGCAAAGAGTTAATTATGAAATAATTAAAGAAAATTATGAAGCTCTTGGAGCTAATACATTATTCTTAGATAATAATGATTTAGAAAACTTTGAGTTAGCTAAAGATTATTTCAATAAAGCCGACATTATCTTTGAAACTGGTGGAAATACAGTAGAAATGATTGAAATCTGGAAGAAGAATAAGGTTGATATCTTATTAAAGGAAGCTTTTGACCAAGGTAAAGTACTCTCAGGAGTATCCGCAGGTGCTAACTGTTGGTTTAAATACTGTTCAACTGATTCAAATAGAATTGCTGCTAATGATTTCACACTACCATTAACTATGTGTGATTGCCTTAATTTCTTAGATGGATTCTTTGTACCACACGCAGATAGTGAAGGAAGAGAAGAAACATCTATTGAATTCGTAAAAGAATTAGATACAGTTGGTATCCTAATTTCTAACTATGCAGCACTTGAAATTGTAGATGATAAATATAGAGTATTTAGAGCTATAGGTGCTAAAGAAGGCTTTGAACCATATGGCTTAAAAATATACTTTAAAGATGGTATTCTTCATAAAGAATATCTTAAAAATGATTTAGAGTACAGAGACCTAAAAGAACTATTAAGCAAATAAAAAAATGTGAGAAATCTCACATTTTTTTATTGTAAATAAGGTTTAATAACATTACTCCAAACTTCAAATCCATTAGCATTTAGATGAAGTCCATCATCGCTATA
>JAILNJ010000014.1 GCA_024691665.1 Gammaproteobacteria bacterium
AACTTAATTTGCCCTGCGGAATTTGATACAGGCGCTCAAATAAACGTTATGATTTTATCAATCACTGAAGGTGATGATAAACCACTTAAATATCCACTAATGTTTAAAGAATCTGATGTAGTAGTATTCTCTAAGATAGATGCACTACCAGTATTTGACTTTAATATTGATTTAGCTAAATCACATATTAAGAAATTAAATGATAAAGCATTAGTATTCCCAGTATCTGCGAAGACTGGAGAAGGAATGGGTGCGATCGCAGAATATATTTTAAATAGAGTAAAAGAAATTAAAAATAAATAAATAGAGGAGAAAACATGAAAAAACTATTTAAAGAATTTAAAGAATTCATTAGTAGAGGTAGTGTAATTGATCTCGCTGTAGGTATGATTATTGGTGCAGCATTTACTGCAATAGTAACTGCAGTAGTTAACTATGTACTCAAACCTATCATTGCATTAATTCCAGTAGGAAATGATGGAACATTCAAAACTGTATTAAGACCAGAAGTAAAAGAAATAATTGATGGTGTTGAAACAGTAACTCAAGCAGAAGTTGCAATCGTTTGGAGTGAAGTAATTAGTGCAATCATCACATTTATTCTTACTGCACTCATTCTCTTTATCATTATTAAAGTTATCAATTCAGTAAGAAATGCAGCTCAAAACGCTAAATCTAAACTTGGTGAAGGCAAACTCACTAAAGAACAAAAAGTAGAACTCAAAGCAGCTGGTATTGATAAGAAAGATAAAGAAGCTGTAAAGAAATACTTCGAAGAAAAAGCAGCAAAAGAAGCAGCTGAAGCTCCAGTTGAAGAACCTGTGCCAACTCAAGAAGAACTCTTAGCTTCAATCTTAGAAGAACTTAAGAAACAAAACGCTAAGAAATAATAATTAATATGTAATATTAAGGAAGCCTTTTGCTTCCTTTTTATTTGCATAAAAAAAGAAAGCAGGGAGTTGCTTTCTTTGGTGAAATTTGTAAAATAATCTTTTACAAAGGAGAGGGTTAATTAATAGTATTTACTTTTGTGAAATAGTTTTACATCTATTTCTTTTTCTTTGATGAATTTTAATACAAAATCATGACCACTCTTGACTGATTCCCACATTTCAGCTAAGTCTTCAGAAGTTATAGTTTCCCATCCTCTTTCAGTGACTCTATATAGATACTCTGTTGGAATATTGATGTTTTGAGTTGATTCAGAAAATGTAATACAACTATTATCAAATTCGATAGTAGTAGAATATTCTAGATTACTATTATTAGGTTTAATTGTTTCCGTAACCACAAATTTAGCTTGATCATAGTGACCCCAAGACCAAGTAATAATTCCTTCTGTTTCAAGGCTTGCACCATCTATAGTGTGTTTTCTATTACAATAAACCTTGAATAGATCTTTATTTTTGAAGTAAGAGAAGTAGTAAGTGTATGTAACACCATTTATTACTTCCATTTCACTGAAATAGTATTCTGTATCACCATCTTCAGTAGATTCAAATCCTTCAGTCTTAAAGTATTCAACAAGTAAATTCTTTTTACTTAAGATTTTAACTACTCCAGAAGCTTCATAGTCTTCTGTTTCAGCTACGATAGTAATCTCAGCTTCTCTAATTCCCTTAATAAAGAGGTATGAACCATATAGTGAAATAACAGCATCTTCAGTTTTTGTGTGATACCAAGATACATCGCCATCAATTAGTTCGCCATTAACTGTAAGACCAATTAATAAATCTTCACCTTCATAGATAATGAAGTCAGCTTCTTTAGAAACATCTTCACCACCTGATCCATCAGTTTGGAAAGCAAGCTTTCCTTTTTTCTTTTGGCCCTTAGTTGTTATCGCAGTACTTTCAGTTCCTTGAGTACTACTTGAACTACTGTTTGATTTTGTAGTATTACTAGAACTACTAGACTTTGTAGTATTACTTGTAGAAGATGTAACACTAGCGTTAGTTTTATTTGATTTGTTGTTGAATGTTACTGTCTTCCTTTTAGTAGATAAACTTTCACAAGATGTAAGAAGAAGTAAACTAATTAATAGTAGAAATATTTTCTTCATCTTAATGCCTCTTAATTATAGTAATAATATTATAGAATAATTGATTTATTAAATATTGTGAATAATTACCATAAAAATCCTAATTATTGATTATGTAGACCATTTTATTGTCTAAATTAACTAAACAAAAGAAAAATGGACACCAGTTTGATGTCCATTATTCTTATTTATCTTTCATTTTTGATTTAAATACTAAGATAGCACATCCGAATGCAACAATTATGTATGCAACTACTATAAGTAGTGGCTTTAAGAAATCGTCCATCACATTATTAATACCGAGTAATGCGTTTTGAACTAATAAGTGTGAGTTTCTAAATGGAAGACATTCCATAACCACTTTAACTGTGCCACTTAGTGCGTCTAGCGGGAACCACATACCTGAAAGTACTGATTGACCGCAAATAATAATTGATGATACTCCACCAATACTTTTCTCATTACATAAAGAACCAAACATGATTCCAAATGCGATAAAGAATAGCGATGTGAGTCCTGCGAGTAAGATTGAATAGATCATACCTACCCCAAAAATTGTTGAGTCAATGATTCCACCTACTAGATAGAAGAATATTGCTTGAACTAAAGCTAATGGGAATACTGAGAATGCATAACCGAAGATAAATTCATACGATTTAGCTTTAGATACATAAAGTCTAGTTAAGAATGAGGTATTCTTATCTAATGAGATTAATAGTCCTGAGAATAGAGTTAAGAATGCTTGAGCGAATACTACAATTCCTGGAGCTAAATATTTCATTTGGAATTGATCTGTTAGTTTGTGGAATATTGCATAGAATACAATTTCAAGAAGAAGAGGGAACCCAAATGTAAAGACAATTGAGAGTGGGTCTCTTAATATTTCTTTAACATTTCTTTTGGTGAGTGTGAATATTCTAGATAATGATTCTTTCATTAGAGTTCACCTCCTGAAACTATTTCAATAAATGCTTCTTCAACATTATTCTTTCCTGATACTTTAAACATTTCATCTTTAGTACCAACAAAGAGTAACTCTCCATCTTTCATTACACCAATTCTATCAGATAAAGCTTCGGCTTCTTCCATATAGTGAGTAGTAAGAATAATAGTTATTTTAGTCTTCAGACTAACTATAGCCTTCCAAAGTTCTCTTCTTGCGATAACATCAAGTCCTAAAGTTGGTTCGTCAAGGAATAATACTTTAGGTTTAGTAACAAGGGCTAAAGCTATAGATAATTTTCTTTGCCAACCACCTGATAGTTTAGATGCTTGCCTGCCTTTAACTGAATCTAGACCAAATGATTCATAAACATATTTCTTAGTTTCTTCAACCTCTTCCTTAGATTGACCAGACAGTTTTGCGTAGAACTCAATGTTTTCTTCTACAG
>JAILNJ010000043.1 GCA_024691665.1 Gammaproteobacteria bacterium
ATGCCAGAATTTAGAATTCAACTTGATGAAAATAGCTTTATGTTAGAAAGTTGTTAATAAATTATATAAAAGACGTCATAAAAAGCTGACGTCTTTTTTATTTTCGTTTACAAACTTTTAACTCTGTTAAAATGAAATTGATGAATAATATAGAAGTCTTCTTACTGTTTTATTATATTTCTACACTCTGAAGACCGGATTAATAGTCTGGCCTTTCTCCTTTTTATACACATTACTCTTTAAAAAGCTAGATAAATAGGCTAAAATATAAATGTTAAAACATTTATTTGTGGGGAAAAGTATGGGTCCATCTATCTTAACTAAACATGGAAGAGTAATAGGTCTTGAACTTGATTTTGCTTATTTTTATAGAGGCATTCCTTTTGCTAAGTGTGAAAGATTTGGATACCCAGAGCATATTGACTTTGATTCATTTGATGCAACAAAAGATGAAATAGATCCATATCAAGTAGATGCATTTTTAAATAGAAATCATTTTTATGATAAAGAATTTGTAAGCGATAAAGCGAAACTATTTAGTGAATCTCCATTGACTTTAAATATTATTACACCTAAAACCGGAACCAAACTTCCGGTCTTTGTCTTTATTCATGGCGGTGCGTTTGATACTGGCAAAGCTGGAGATGTACCTTATGGTAATACTGTTGAGTATGCATTAAGAGGTATTGTCCTTGTTTCAATAAATTATAGAGTAAATATCTTTGGTTTCTATAAGAATTTAAACTATGGACTTTATGACCAAGAAGCTGCAATTAAATGGGTATATGAAAACATTGAAGCATTTGGCGGAGATAAAGATAATATCACAGTAGGTGGTCAATCTGCGGGCGCTATGTCACTTGTAAATTTAATGTCTACTAAAAGACTTGAAGGTATTATTAAAGGTGCCATAGTAATGAGTGGTGGTGGACCGCTCCCAAGAATAATGGGTCCAAAACCTAGTCAAAGAAGTGATAAGTTCTACGATAAGGTTATGAAAGAGGCTGGATGTAATTCTTATGAAGAATTAAAGAAAGCTTCGCCAGAAGCTATATTTAGAGCTTATTATAAGCTTAAAGAGAAACATGCACCACTCTCTGTTATGCAACCAGGTATAGATGGTGAAATAGTAAAAGATTATCACTGGAGACAAATTAAAAAGAACGAAGACATAGATGTTCCAGTATTACTCGGAGTAACTGGACAAGATTTCCTTCCATACTTTATTTATCTTCTAGGACTTAAATGGGGATTATATAACGCAAAAAAGAAAAGATCTAATGTCTATGCATATTTCTTTGATCAAATTCCTCCAGGAGGTGATTATAAAGCTTTCCATGCACTAGATTTATGGTATGCGTTTGGAAATATGGATAAGAGTTGGAGAGAATTTAGAGAAGAAGATATTAAGCTAAAGAATATGATGATAGATTATTTCTCTAACTTTATAAAGAATAAAAATCCAAATAGTGGAACTCTTCCTGAATGGAATCCAATAACTAAGGATTTTAAAGGATTTAGATATTTAAAAGCTAATAGTGAAGGATATATATCCCCAAGAAAAGCTAAAAAGATTCATTTAAAGGTATTATTAAAAGATCATGGACCAATCTAAAGTATTAATAATCTCTAATCCATTTAAAGGAACTTTGTCTTCTTTAAGGATAGGAGAAATAGTAAAAGAAGAATTAAATAAAAAGAATATTGAATCAACTTACATTGCCGCAACTGATGGTGGGGATGGATTTTTAGATGCGTTTAAATCGATATACCCAGGCATATTTATTAAAGAGGTTTCAGTTAAATATCCAATAGGTAATGAATATCATAATGTCTATTATCTATTTAAAGAAGAAACAAGAACTGTCTTTATATCTGTCTCTGATATATGTGGAATTAAATATATAAATGAAGCTGAAAGAAATCCAATGTACGCAGATTCATATGGACTTGGTGAAGCTATTAAAGATGCAATACTCACATTCAACCCTAAAAGATTAGTAATAGGTCTTGGAGGTAGTGCATCAGTTGATTTAGGCACATCGGTTCTTGAGGCTTTAGGTACTAAATTCTATGATCAATATGATAGTGAAATTAAAGGACTTAGAAACGCTAAATTAAAAGATGTGGAAAGAATAGATATAAAGAGTACACGTCAATTACTTAAAGGAGTTAAAATCATTCTTTTATCTGATGTGTTTGCGACACTTTTTACTAATGGTGCGACTGATTTATATAGTATTACAAAAGGCGCTAAAGACGAAAACGTATGCACTATTAAAGAAAATGCAGAACATTTCTTTAATTCACTAGGTCATTTTAAAGATAAGAAAACTTATGGTGCCGCAGGTGGTATTTCATTTATGTTTACTGAACTATTGGACGCTAAAATTAAACTTGGTTCAGAAGAGTTTTTAAAGATAATTAATTTTAAAAAGTTAGTTAAAGAATATGATTTAATCATTACTGGAGAAGGTCAATTTGATGAAGAAACACTTCAAGGTAAATTAATAGGTTCAATCATTAAATATAATCCCAAGAAATTAATTGTTTTATGTGGTACAAATAAAATGGATAATTATCCTAATGTTTATTCAATAGTTCCTACTTTAATGACTAAAGAAGAATCATTAAAAAATCCAGAAGAAGCATTAAGAAAATTAATAAGAAGTATAGAAATATAATAAAAGGAGAAAACATGAAAGAATTTTTTGTTAAGTCAAAAAATGCATTAATCGTTTTAGGCATTTGTTTACTTACAATCTTTATTTCTATGATTTTTGCTGATCAAATCCAAAAATCATGGGGAAAAGTAGAAGTTAAAACTGAAATGCTTGAAATAAAAGATGAAATAACTGATAAGACTATTCATCTAGGTTATAAGATTTATATTCCTAAATCTGCCTCAGCTGAACACAAAGCTCCAGCTGCCCTCCTACTTCATGGATATCAAAATGATCATGAAACATGTGATGCATACTGTATTGAACTTTCAAGAAGAGGATATGTAGTTCTCGCAATTGATGAATACGGACATGGTGCAACTTTAGAAGGTTTCAGTAATAGAGGATATGTTAATCATAAAGTTACTGTTAACTATGGTAATGAAGTAGATGGAGTTTCATTTAAAACTGTTGGCGGACAAAAACGTTATAGAGCTATGATGAACTTCTCTAACCTTTCATTTTTCTTAAACAAGTATACTAAAGATGATGCTGGC
>JAILNJ010000050.1 GCA_024691665.1 Gammaproteobacteria bacterium
CTACTATGTTTACTTCATTTGAAGCACTTAACTTCTCTTTTCTGGCATTCTTCCATATATTAAGTCTTTTTGATTTAAATAACTAATAGGTTTAAAGTCATAAACCTTCAAGTTATACATCTTCTTCTTATATTGATAGAAACCTTCATAAGAGAAGTTAAGTGCTTCAAATGAAGCAAACATAGTAGTGATTTTATCATCACCCAAGTTCTCAATTTCAATTCTTAAGTTTTGATATGCCTCAGATAACATTGAGCTACCTACGCCATATGCGTTAGGTGAAACACTCACATAGATATTACCTTGAGATGCGCTAACAACCATTGATAAGTCTTTATTCTTTAATTGTTTAATAGACTCAAATAAGAGTACTAGGATTACTGAGAGTAGCACTAACACAACCCTAAGTAAAGTCTTAAATGAACTCTTAATTCTTAAGTTATTGAAAGACTTCTTAAATATTGTGTTGAAGTTATTTTTATTCTTATTATATTCAATAGGAGGAAGTTCAAAGTTAAAGTCATTATCAACGTAATCTTGAATCTTACGTCTTTCACCTTTAAGCATCTTAGCTTCACTATTCTTATCTAAGTAGATAATTTCTTCACTAGATTCTAAGTAAATCTTAGAATTCTTAATAGCAACATTAATCTTAATATCTTTATTTACTGATGAATCACTAAATAAGTTTAGTTCAACATTTGAATCCTTATATTCAGATTCCCTCTTGAGTTCATCTAAGTAAATATTTTGATCAACAGCAAGACCATTAATTGTCTTATTTTCAGGAACGAATTCCTTAACAATTACACCATGGTCAAGTTCGATAATATAGTCTGCGTAATATGAAATTAATTCTTTTTCATGAGTAACAATAAATACTGCGCAGTTTTTAGATACTTTCTTTAAGATATTTAAAACTGTGAAAGTAGTCATTTCATCAAGTGAACCAGTTGGTTCATCGGCGAAGATTACTTTAGGAGATTTAACTAGCGCTCTTGCGATAGATACTCTTTGTTGCTCACCACCTGAAAGGTTAGATACTAACTTATTAGTGTATTTACTAATACCAAGTTGTTTTAACACGTAGTTAATTCTTTCCTTCTTTTCATCTTCAGTTAACTTAAATGAATCTAAAGAAAGATTAACATTATCATATACAGATCTATCTTTTAATAAGTAATAGTTTTGGAATACGAAACCAAAGTGTTCCATTCTAAGTTTATCTGCAAACTTAGAATCATAGTGGTCTGTCTTTTCTTCATTAAAACTAATAGTACCATTCTTGAAATTATCAAGACCAGAAATCGTGTTCAAAAGTGTGGTTTTTCCTACACCACTTTTACCTACAACTGCGATAATTCCTGATTTTGGAATCTCTAAAGTTGTATTATTAATTACATGTAACTTTTTGAATAAACCTTGTTTATAATATTTATTCAGCTTTTCGACTTTAATCATATTATAAACCACCCTTATTTATATTCTTTTTTAATCTATTAAAATACCAATAATTAGATAAGAATCCAATTACGAACATAATAATGATTACGATTATATAATGATAGAATCTAATGTATTTAGAAGCACTCATAATATAGCCAAATACGAGTCTTAATCCTACATTATAAAGAAGTATACCAACTAAAATTCCCGCAACTAAAGATAGAGCTGAATCAATCAGATTAAGTTTAAATATACTATTAACATCTGCACCTTGTAGGAATAATACTCTTTCTTCTTTTCCTTTCATATTAAGGAAGAGGAAATAGAAGAAATAATAAATAGCTAATACAAAGATAAGTAAACCTAGTGAAGCAATTAATGAGATAGCTCTTTGACGAACTAAATCTTGGTCGTATTCGATTGATGATGCTCTATAAGGAGATAATACATCATAATCATTCTTACTTAAGGCTTTAATTACATCATCAACATATGGATATTCATCAACGTAGATTCTTGCACAATTTGATTCATAGTTTAGAGTAAAAAGATCATAGATACCTTTACCAACATACATAAATCTTTGAGTTAAATCTTCACTTACTCCTTTAGAACTATCAACAATTACTTCTAAAGAAGTATTATTATTGTAGTTTTCATAGATGATTGTTTCATAACTTCTTGGGAAGGTTGGATAAGTTTCATAGAATAATGAAGATAATTGAATCTCATTATCAGCTAAGTTTTCGTTGTAGATAGGAATAATCTTAGCACCAGCATATCTAAGTGAGTTATTACTATCACGATAATAGAATCTAAAGTTAGAACTATTTCCATCTGAATAGAATTGCATTGTATCAAGTTGTCTTATAAATGCTTCAGAATAATATAAGTTATTATCATTCTTCTTTAATACGCCAACAACTTTAAATGTATAAGAGAATTGATTATATCCTTGCATTGCTTTATCTTCAAAGAATACTTTAATCTCATCACCTACTTTATATGAGTTATTAGCAACAACTTCATTATAAGCACTTGGAAGAGTTCCTGAAGATAAGTCTTTTTCTTCAATCTTATTCTTATATGATTTAGCAAATAATGAATCATCCTTTTCTTTAAATACTTTCTCAATTCTCTCTTCAGCATCAATACCATGAGCTTTCTTTACTACGAGTTCATATTCAAAGTCTACGCCTTCTCTATAGTAATAATTCATATCTGATGCGAATGAATAGTAATCATAATCAACGATATGTTTATTGCTCGTTAACTTTTCAAGTTCATCATAACTAAAGGCCGAGAAATCTCTTTTCATAATTAAGAGTTCTTCTTGATTGATATTGTTGAAAGTATTTTTATTTAATACTTTAGTTCTTGAATCATCTGTATTAAATAAGAAGATTGAAAGAAGAGTAAATACAATCATAAAGATCATTGAAACAAATAAAGATGTCGCAATAGTTCTTCCCTTCTTCTCTTTTAGATAAGACACATATAGATCATTTATCTTTGTCTTTTTATCTACTGGGTTTTTAGTATTAACATTATCGTTTGTTTTGATGGCTTCAAAACTAACTAAATTACCTTTATATAGTCTTACGAAATAATCAGCATAATCTTTTGCGTCTTCATAGTTATGAGTTGATGTGATAACAAGACGTTCTTTAGAAATGTCTGATAAGAGTTTCATTATTTCAACACTATTTTCAGGATCTAGATTCGCAGTAGGTTCATCACATAATACAATCTTTGGTTCTTTCGCAATGGCTCTTGCGATAGATAGTCTTTGTTTTTGTCCACTTGAAAGTGCGATTACTTTTTGATTAGCTAATTCATCAAGATGAACCATCTTTAAATATTTTAAAGCTCTTTCTTTAGCTTCTTTTCTTGTAAGGCCTAATACTTCAAGTGAAACAATAATATTAGAGATAACACTATATGATTCAATTAGTCCATAATCTTGGAAGACGAAACCAATTGAATTTTTTTGATATTTCTTCCAATCTTCATCTCTATATGCGAGGGCATCAACGCCATCAATAAACATTGAACCTTCTTCATAAGATTGGAATCCTGATAGCACATTTAATAAAGTTGTTTTACCACTACCTGATTGACCTGTGAGCACAACAAAACCAACCTCTGGGAATTTAATAGATATTTCCTTTAAGGCTATAGAACCGTCTTCATCTGAGTGATATATTTTTGTTAAGTTTTTAAGTTCAATCATAGGCAGTAACCTCTTTATATATATAAAAAGTAGTAAAATACTTTTTTATATATATTTTACTACTTTTTTATTCTTTTTATTGATGAATTGCTTCGTAAATTGCTTGGTCGTTATAGAAATTTTCTGGAGCAAGTTCAATATCAACATCTACACCATTTTGTACGTCAATGAATGTATATCCACCTTCTACTTTATCTGTATAGAATGTTGTACAGCTTTCACTAGATGTATAGATTGAAGTACCATCAACTAAACATAATGGAGTGATAGAACACATACCTCCACCAGTCTTTTGACCAATTAATTTAACTCCACTATTCTTACAGATTAATGCGAAACTATTAGCAGCACTGTAAGAGTATTCGCTACATAAGTTATACCAAGTGTATTGGCTAAATACGTCTGATGCATTGCATTCATCATCGAAGTTTGTATCAACATGGTAGCATGCAGAAGTCTTGTGGTCATAGTTCTTATAATAGTCATCCATATAGATGTCTTCCATCATATAACCTAAAACTCTAATCATAGCACCAACGTTACCACCACCGTTGATTGTTGTATCAACAACGATGTTCTTAACTTCTGGGTGTTTTGCAATTTCTTCTAAGCAATATCTGAACATATAGAATGAGTCAACATCTTTAGCACCTTCTAAGATATTACCATCTTCATCTTTTAATTCTTTAGTTTCGCCAGTCTTGAAACTATCGAATGTGATGATAGCAGTATCTTCATAGAATCTTACATAGCCTTCGCCATGTCCTGATGTTTGTCTTAATGTTTTATATGCGCTACGCATTTCTGAATGCGATAGATAATAAGCACTTACGTCAGATCTAGAAACTCCAGAATCATCATCGAATAAGAATAATGAGCTGTGTACTAAATATGTATGTAAGTCATGTACATCAGAATATGCAAATAACTTATAACCTTGGTTATTCTTAGCTGAGTCAGTTGCTGTTAAGCATTTCTTTGTTGAATAGCTTAAGCTTTCAAGAAGAGTATTATAACCTTTACCATCATTTTCATCTTCTCTTACACCGAAGATGTTTTCATAAATCCAAGAAAGTTGATTCATTAAATCTTCTCTTTCTTTCTTAGTTGGTTGTCTTTTTGCCATTGGGTTATTTCTTACAGCTGCGTTTTGTTCTGCAGTTAAGCTTGAAAGATCACAATATACGAAGATAAATTCTCTTTCATTGAAGAATACATTACAGTAATTTTGAGTATTTAAGAAATAGTTAGCTACCCAATATGGAACCATGTATTTACCTTCATATTTGAAGAAATCGATATCGTAGTTCTTGAAATTATATTCAGCAACATATTTTTCATTATCATATGATTTATCATGATCAGTATATAATGAGTAAGAATAATCTGTTGCTTCCATTTCAGGAAGGTTATTTCCGAAGTATTGATTATAAGTAACCTTTTCTTCAGCTAAATCAATAGTTAAATATAAGTCTTCTGATTCGTTAGTATCTTCATCTGTATAAGTCCAATAAACATTATAAACATTATCGTTCTTTTCAAACTTATAGTTTTCATAAAGAAGATATCCATCCAAAGCTTGTAAGAATTCATCAAAATCTACATATAATAATGTTTCATTACCAGCATGGAACTTTTCATTGAAGTAATAACCATTGAGTTTTGTTGCTTTTAAATTGTATTCACTGTTATAGTCTAATAGATCATATTCTTGTGATTTAACATCCCAAGCAGCTGTAGTTGCTTCAGTTTTACTTGTAGTAGTTTTTGAAGTAGATGAGCTAGTTTGAGGTTTGGCAGTAGTTGTAGGAGCAACTGTCTTTTTATCACAAGATGCAAGGAATACAAGAGATAATACAGCTAATAATACTGTTAAAATCTTTTTCATTAGTTCTCCTTTTTTTATTGATATACTTTAAAAAATAAAATAATAAACACTATTCCGACTACGAGGAATACGCCTCCTACAATAAATAAGAAGCCATATCCTGATACCCTCTTTCTTGATTCTTTATATTCTTGATATGTTTGGTCAGTCCTATTTGCTAGTGGGATTAATCCTTTAAATAATCTTTTAAGCATCCATCCAATAGCATCAAGGCCACCGGCATTAGAAATAAATACTAAGCAACCAACAAGAACTGTAAATAGTCCAGAGAAGGTAAACGCATCAGCGAGTACTCTATATTTTTCAACTAGAGTATCTTTTACGAAATAGTTATTAAGCAAGAGAAAAAGAACAGTCAAAAATGCACAAATAAATACTGTTATTGAATATTTTAATATGTAAACTTTAACTGTTCTTTTTTCTTCCATTATTTTAAATATTCTTTCTTATATCTCTCTTCTTCCTCGTCATTACAATATACGAAATGACCAGGAGCGAGTTCTCTTAAAGAAGGTTTGTTAACTGAATAATCGTGTTCCGCAATTGGATTATAGATCATTCTAACTCTCTTCTTCTCATATTCTGGATCTGGTAGTGGAATAGCACTAAGTAAAGATCTAGTATATGGATGCACCGGATGAGCAAAGAGTTCATCTGATGAAGCTAATTCAACCATTTTTCCATAGTACATTACACCAATTCTATCAGAGAAGTATTTAACTACTGATAAGTCGTGGGCAATGAATAATACTGTTAAACCCATTTGATGTCTTAAATCATTAAGTAGATTAACAACTTGTGCTTGAATAGAAACGTCAAGCGCAGATACTGGTTCATCGGCAATGATTAGATCTGGGTTCATTACTACAGATCTAGCGATACCGATTCTTTGACGTTGACCACCTGAGAATTCATGTGGATAACGGCTTGCATGTTCTTTAACAAGACCAACAGTTTCAAGAATATCATATACTTTATTTTGAATGTATTCTTTATCCTTAATTCCTTTAATAACTAATCCTTCAGAAATAATTTCTTGAACAGTCATACGAGGATTTAAAGATGCGATTGGATCTTGGAAGATCATTTGAATTTGTGTAACTAATTTTGAATTCTTAGCAATTCTCTTTTCAGTAGCATATTCCTTCTTAACTTTTGCGAGTTCTTCAGGATTATCTTGAGCTTTTTCAAGAAGTGGAAGATATTTATCATCTACTTCTTTTAAAAGTCTCTCAGAGAATTCTTTGTCACAGTTCTTGTGATCAAAGTTTGCTTTTTCAATAGCTTCTTTGTTTTCTTTAATTGTTGCATTAAGTTTGGCATTAATTTCAGCTTTTCTAGCTTCAGCTTGTTCTTTGCTTAATGAATTAGCTTTAACTTCTTCATCAAGTTTAGCAAGTTCAGCTTTAGCATTAGCTCTAGCTTCTTTAATAGCATTCTTATAACTTAATGTACCAGCAGCGATTCTTTGACCTTTGAAATATACATCACCAGATGTAATGTCATATAGTTTAATAATAGATCTACCAGTAGTAGTCTTACCACAACCAGATTCACCAACTAAACCAAATACTTCACCTTTGTGAATATCAAATGAAACGTCATCAACGGCTTTTAAAGATTTCTTACCGAACTTGAAGTATTGGCATAGATGTCTAACACTTAATAAAACTTCATTTTCTTGATAATCAGACATATTATTTAGCCTCCTTCTTCATATTTTGTTTCATTCTCTTGATTCTATCAGAGATAACTTTTGGCATTTCAACCTTTGGTGCATCTTTGTGTAGTAACCAAGTTGCTGCATAGTGAGTATCAGTAATCTTAAATAGTGGAGGTTCTTCTTCAAAGTCGATCTTTAATGCATATTTGTTACGAACAGCAAATGCATCACCTTTTGGAGGATAGATCATATTTGGAGGAGTACCAGGGATAGCTTCAAGTTTTTCCTTAGTATCAAGGTCAGGCATTGAAGATAATAGTGCCCAAGTGTATGGATGAGCAGGACTATAGAAGATTTCTTCAGATGTTCCATATTCTACAATCTTACCAGCATACATAACAGCAACTCTATCTGCCATATTGGCAACGACACCAAGGTCATGAGTAATAAAGATTACAGATAAGTTTCTCTTTTTCTTGAGGTCATTAATTAATTCAAGGATTTGAGATTGGATAGTAACGTCAAGAGCTGTAGTTGGCTCATCGCAGATTAGAATATCTGGGTCAGCTGATAAAGCTATAGCGATAACTATTCTTTGTCTCATACCTCCAGAGAACTCAAATGGATATTGGTTATATCTAATACGAGGTTCTGGAATACCTACTTCTTCCATTAACTTAATAGCTTTTTCTTTAGCAATACCAAGAGTTACTTTGTATACTGCTTGAGAAGCTAATTCCTTGAAGTAGTCTATTTGTTTTACTGATTCTTCTTCGAAATTAATAATCTTAGCGTTTTCGATATCTAATGCATATTTAGCTTTTAGTCTATCGATAGCAGCTAAAATATTATCAATTTGGTTTTGAGGGTCAACATACTTTAGTGGAATTACTTTCCATTCAGGTTTCTTGCCCTTTTCAACTAATTTGTTGTATTTAGCAGTTTGAGAATCAAATCTTCTTTGATCCTTAGCATTAGATTTAATATTTACATAGTAATCTCTAACATTTAACTTAGCAGTACCAATAAATGTATAAGCAATACTATCTTTAACTAAATCAAGCTTATTGATTGATGCATCTAATTTATCACCAAATTCTTTAAGTTTAGCATCAGCTTCCTTTTGAGTGAACTTACCACCAAAGAATTCTTTAAGTGAATCGAGTTCAGCTAATACTTTAGACTTATTTTCAACTGCCTTATCAGAGCAATTCTTAACTCCAACTTCTACTAACTTTAAGAAGTTTTTCATAAAGTTATCATCTAAGTATTGGAGACAGAATTCATTAAACTCACCGATTGCTCTATTGTAAATATTCTCTTCAGGATTCTTATATGCATAATAACCAATTCTAAAGAAGTTAGGTCTATTATGCCCAAGAAGTCTTTCAAGGAAAGCCTGATATTCATTTAAGAGTTCAATACTTTCAGGTTTAACTTCTTGTTCACCTGTTTTATATTCTTTAACAGCGAGTTCAAGTTTGTTTACGAAATCTAAAGCTTCATGTTCATGGTTTCTAGTTAAGAACTTATCAACGATTTTGCTTGATTTAGCAACAATTTGTCCAAAATCAGACTTAACATCAATTTTTTGTTTTCTTTCAACTTTGAAAGCAATGTCCTTAATTAAACCAATAACTTCTTCAGCGTTAGATTCAGATGCATTGAAACTTTCTTCAAGTTCAATTGCTTTAATTGAGAAGTTGTCGAATGTAGTGCAGAGTTCTTCAATTTCAGCTCTTCTATCTTCACCAACAACTTCTATAATATTTTCTTTTAAAATTGCTAGTCTAGAATTGAATGTAATTCTAGCATTTTTTCTATTATCCTTATTTTTAAGAATCATTCCTTCTGTCATTTGACGACCAATCTTAACGATTGGGTTTAAAGATGATAGAGGGTCTTGGAAGATCATAGAGATTTTATCACCTCTAATTTTATACATTTCTTCTTCAGAAATTCTTAATAGGTCTTTACCATCGAATAGAATTTCACCACCATCGATGATTGAGTTTCCAGCAAGAATACCAAGTATAGCCTTACTTGTTACACTCTTTCCAGAACCAGATTCACCAACGATAGCTAATGTTTCACCTCTTTTAAGATCAAATGAGATGTCTCTAACGGCTTTTACTGTTCCATTGATGGTTCTAAAAGATATTCTTAATTTCTTAACTTCTAAAATATTATCAATATTATTCATCTGAACCTCTCAATGTAGGGTTGAATGCATCACGTAAACCATTACCGAATAAGTTGAAGCAAATCATTAATAATGAAATTACTACAGCTGGAGCAAGCATTAAGTGTGGATATTTAGTCCAGATGCTTGATGCATCAGCAAGTAATGTACCGAGTGATGTAGTCTTTGATCCACCCAAGTTAATAATTCCTAAGAAGCTTAACATACTTTCACTAAAGATTACACCAGGGATTACAAGTACTGAAGATGTAATGATTGTACCGAGTGTATTAGGGAAGATGTGCTTCCAAATAATTCTTCTATCTCTAGCACCAAGTGTTCTTGCTGCCATAACATATTCTTGATTCTTAAATCTATAGAATTGTGCACGCACTCTATATGCTGTACCAAGCCATCCTGTAAGTACGAAGGCAAATATTAGTGATGGAAGTGCTCCGACTTTTCCTGCAAAGTGCATTTGGAATAGTGTCGCAACAACCATGAATGGAACACCACCTAAGATATCTGATACTCTTTCTAATATAAGGTCAATTGCACCACCATAGTAACCTTCAATAGCACCATAAATAGCACCAATGATGAAGTTAATAACTGATACAATGACTGATAAAATCAATGAAAGTTGAATACCTTTAGACATTCTATATGCTAAATCATAGCCTTGAGAATCAGTACCTAATAGGTAATTTGGTTGGAATCCATTCTTAAAGATGTAGTAGTTATAGTAAAGTACTCTAACTTCGTATTGGTGCATACCTTCAGCACCTCCACCTGTAGGTCTTGAGTATAATACATTACCATTATCATCTCTTAAGAAGTTGTCTTCTAATACGAGGTTGTCGCTATAAGATAAATACTTATCGCTTCCATCTTTAGTTGATACAGGTGTTAATACACCATATTGTCTAACAATATCAGTATCAAAGCTCTTTGTAACAACTTTGTACCAATAGTTTGCAGCGTTACTGAAATCTGTGAATCCATAATAATATTTATTTGGACTTGCAGCAGTTCCTGTATCAATTAATGGATATAATACTTGAAGATTGTTTTCAGCTTGCCATTTTTCAATAGCTTCGAGTTCGTCTTTAGTAAGACTTAAGAAAACAAATCCAACTTCAAGGTAAGTATCAACATTACCTTTATAATAATTAGTTTTACCTTGTTTGTAAGAACTCTTTAAGTAGTTAATTGGTGAATATTTTGATTCAGAACCTTGACTTAAAGTAACTGTGTTTTTATTAGAACCTGTAACATATGATGCGCCAGCACCAATTGCAAGTTCATAAATATAAGATGTTTCTCTTAATGTTCTCTCAGTTCCACCATTAGCTAATCTTCTATTTGTGCCTTCTGCAACAGAAGCAATTCTTGGTCCTTTCTTTGCGTAGTATGGATCAAGAAGTCCTTTCTTTGCATTGTTTGTAAAGATAGGAACGATAAGCGCAAATAATACAATTAGAATGATGATAATAAATGCTGCTACAGATGCTTTATTCTTAGAAAATCTTAGTAAAGCATCTTTAAAATAACCGATTGGTTTAGTATCAAACTTAGCATCTGAAATCTTATCACCAACATTTGCAAACTCAAATTTCTCTTTAGGGATCTCTTTAAATTTATTATCTTCCATAATTATCTTTCCCCCATTCTAATTCTTGGATCAATGAATCCATAGCTTATATCAACTACGATATTAGCGAGTAAGCCGACAAATGTATAGAAAATAGTATCTAACATAAATACGTCATAGTCTAATTGTTGTACTGATAAGATATAGAGTTGTCCAACACCAGGTATTGAGAATATTTGCTCAATAATTAGTGAACCACCTAAGATACCAACAAAGCTTGAAATGATCATTGGTAGGATAGGTACCATTGCATTCTTTAATGCATGTCTAACTGTAGCTTGTCCTCTTGTTAAACCTTTAGTTCTAGCAAGAAGCATATAATCAGATGTTAATGTTTCAGTAAGTTCTGCTCTAGTAAATCTAGTTAATCCAGCAATTTCACCGAATGATAATGCAAGCACTGGTGGAATCATTGAATAGAACATTTTAGCAGTGAAGTAACTACCTCCCGCGTCTAACTTAGAATAAATAGTTAGTGGGAACCAACCTAGTTTAAAATATAAGAAATATTGAACTAAGAAAGCATAAACATAGCTTGGGATAGATACAAATAACATAACCAAGATACTGATAACTTGGTCTTGCCATTTATTCTTTTTAACTGCAGCTATGATACCAAAAGCAATTCCTAGTGGAATTGAAAATACCAATGAATATAAGTTAACGAGAACAGTTGGAAGAAGTCTTTCACCCATAAGTTCAGTAACAGGTTTCATTTTACTGATAGCCCATGAAGTACCGAAATCAAATGCTGTAAAGATGTTCTTTAAATAAATTCCAAACTGAACTAAAAGAGGTTTATTATAACCGAGCGCTTCCCAACGCGCCTTAATAACTTCTTTTAGGTTGTTATCATTTGGCATTTCTCTTGGGAGTAATCTAATTAAGAGGAAACACATTAATGTAATTACAAAAAAAGTAAAAAACATCAATAATACTCTTTTTAATACATATTTTCCCATATTATTCTCTCCTTTCTTTTCGTGAAAATAATCCAAAGTAGGCACCTAGGCCCCTTTGGATTATCCTCTAAATACTAATTTATTTAAGTATTGCAATAACTAATATTAGTTATAGCTTAGAACTCCCTTCTTAGAATTCTTTCTTACAAACTTTTGCCATTCAGAATCGTTATAGTTGAATTGAATGAGTCTTAATCCACCAAATCCATACATAATGTTGTAGTTTTCAGTGTAGTAAGAAAGCTTGTAGCTTAATAATGAGCAAGAAGTTGATCCAGCGAGTGGAATTCTATAATACTTAGATAAGAAATCTTGTTCAAGTGTTGATAAGATAGTTAACTTAGTTTCGAAGTCAGCGTCTGCAAATACGCTAGAACCGATCATGCAGTTAGACCATGCTTTGTAAGTCATAGTTACTTCTTCACCATCAACTACCATAGTGAATGTTTCTACAGATGGATCCCAACATGCACCTTCATTGATATCATATTGTTCTGAATCCATGTAAACTTGGAGGTTTCTGAATGGGTAGAATGCTGCACCGCCCCATGCACCATAACCAATAGCGTATTCACCTTTTGGAACGTCACCATATCTGTCTGCAATATTACCAACAGCTTCAAGAGTTACTTTACCGAATCCTGAACCTTCAACTGCTGCGTTGAGGTATCCTTGGAGTAATGCAACTTGCTTTTGATCATCTGATTCAAGAGCGCCCTTCTTCCATGCAATCTTAATCTTGATATCTTGGCCTGAAACATATAATCCAGCTGCTACGAGTTCATCATGAGCTTGTTTCATTAATGCTTTAGCTTCAGTTAAGTTGTAACCATTTACAGATGCTACAGCTTCATCAAGAGTCTTGTATGCTTTACCTTCTCCATATTCAACACCATATAAACCAACGATAGCTTTTTTAGCTTGATCAGTGTCTCTATAGATTGAGTTAGGGTTATCGTATACATCATAGTAATATAATCTATTTAATAATGCGAATGCAGGTTTGTAACCAGCTGTAGCAGTAACCCATTCATTTCTATTGATAGCTAGAGAGAATGCTTTACGGAAACTATTGTTAGATAGTACTACAGAGTTTTGGTTGCCCTTAGATGCATCCATAGTTTGAAGCATTGGTACATTATTGTTGAAGAATAATGACATAGTGTAAGTTTCATCAACTTGATAGAGTTTGTCAGATAATGTGTATTCTGATACTTCATCAGCTGTTGGAGCCCAGTCATCGAGTTCGCCTTTTAAGAATGCTTGTTTAGCAGCAGCGTCAGTCATAACGTTTACTACTACTTTTGTACACTTATATTGTTGAACATGGTTACCATCTACTAGGAATTCAGTTTCAGAGTAGAGTTTACCATTTTCGTCTTTAGTATAGCCCCACCAGTTTTCGTTTTGAACGTAAACTAATTGTTTGCCAGCTTCGAGAGATTCGATTCTGTATGGGCCATAAGACATAGTCTTTTCTTTGCTTGTGTTATATGTTGTAGTTGTAAGTTCACCAGTAGTGTCGAAGTTACCAACATATAAATCTTCATATACGATCCAGTTGCTTGTTAAGCTTGTTAAGAAGTAATTTCTTTCTTCAGCGTCTTGGAGGACGTATCTGATCTTGTAATCACTAACTTTGTATAGACCTACATTTCCATCGTATTCTACTTTTTCACCGAGTCTACCAGTGTTGTAGAATAAGAATTCCATGAAATATTCGTTGTTATATTCAGTCTTTTCTTCATTAGTATAGATTGTTAATCCAAATCCAGAACAATATTCATCCATAAGAGCTAAAATAAGAGCTTTATTTTCAGCAGTTACTTCAATATATCCATAAGGGTTAGGTTGGCACTTTTCAGAACCAGTTACAGCTTCATATGTAGCTTTAGAAATAATACCATATGATGAATATAAAGCACTGAATGAATAACCTGAGAAAGTCATATCTTCACTATCGAGTTTGATATATACTTTGTTAGCACTCATATCGAACGAATAGTCAGGAGTGTCCTCTTTGCCATATGGTGGAACGATTGGTTCGTAGATAGGAGCTTCTGAGTTATAGAAAGCAAGAGCACCAGCTAAAGCTGATTCACCTTTAATATAAAGGTTAGCTCTGTAGTTTCTCATCTTAGAATCTAGTAAATGAGCCATTGATTTAACGTATGTATCAGCGTTGATAGCTGTACCGTTTTCCCATTTAACTCCTTCTCTTAATGTAATTTCATATACATAACCACTAGTAACTTGATCAGCAGTCTTGCCTTTTGGAAGAGTTACTTTGTAAGTTGTTAAATCATCTTGATGATCTGCTGTAACGTCTTCTACAGCTGTAGCAGCTTCAAAAGTCCATTGATACTCTTGAGTAGCAGAGTTTTTGATGCTCATGTCAACGAGTGGTGATTCAATATAACCTAATACTGAACTGTCTGCATTAGTTTCCCATGAATGTGGGTTCCAGTTAGATGCTAAAGATGTTGAGTAAGTTCTATACGTATAGCCATTACCAGCGTTTTTCTTACAACCAACGAGAACAACTGCACTAAGTACAACTAATACAAATGATAAAATTCTCTTTTTCATTGATTTTTTGTCTCCTTTTTAAATTTTTTTCACTATTTTATATTAGACAATAGTATATGTCAACAACTTTTTTAATTTTTTATTTCATGAAAACGTTTTTACAATACAAATTTGTAATTATAAACAACTAGCGCGCGAACGCACATAATGCGCGCGAGCGTACATAATTAAATTAGTAATAAAAATAGTCAAAAAAATATTTTTTTGCAAAAAAGAATGAAAAACTGATGAAAATATATACAAATTGTTCATTTTTACCATTACGGCATTACGTATTTATAATTATTAATAATTGTGTTATTATTAATTATACACATGGTACATTGATGAAATACGTTTACTTAGCTATTTATCTTATTTTCACGACCATACATTTATATGCAAGCCTTAAGAATAATAAAGAACTTAGAAATGTAACTAAAGGCTTTATTTTATTCACGCTTCTTGGGTTCTATCTAGAAGCTGTAGACGTGTTATATTGGGCTGTGGTTTGTGCAATTCTTTTTAGCTTATTAGGAGATCTTCTTCTAATACCACATGGAACTAAATGGTTTGCGGCTGGTGGAGTCGCATTTATGGCATCTCATGCCTTCTTTATCGTTTCATATATTCATTACACTGATTTTAGTAATGTTCCTCTATATGTGATTATTCCATTTGCTCTCGTATTCATGGTCGCAGTTATCTATATATTCTATAGATTAAAACAGTTCCTTCCTAAAGCTTTATTCTATCCGATGGCTTTATATCTTTTAATTAATGGGGCAATGAACTGTTTCGCAATCTATAGATTATTCGCAAATCCTACCGCAGGAGCTATCATCACAGTAGTTGGTGCACTTCTATTCTTTGTATCTGATACATCACTCTTCTTTGTAAGATTTAATAAAGATAGTGTAATGAAGTCACACTTCTTAGTAATGCTCACATATTCAATTGGTGAATTCTTAATCATTTTAGGATTAATTTTAATATAAGGAGAACACATTAAGAAAGAAAAGATGGTAAAAGAATTTGAAGGAAAAGAAATCGAAGTTAAATTCGATGTTCCATGTGCTCTTCAAATAGATGGTGAAACTGTATTCAATGTTTCATCATATAAAGTTCATTTATAATAGAAAAGAAAAGGCACTCGATTGAGTGCCTGTTTTTTTATGCTGTTATAATATTCCCACTACCATCATATGACCAATAGTTTCCAGTAAGTCCTGTGAGGTCATCTCTATAATAATAGAGATTCATTGACTCTAGGTTAATAGTTTGGTCAATATCTACTTGAGATAAGAATGCTTCTTCTGATTCAAAATCTAAATATAAATTTGTTCCATCATTAATTGCTGAATCACAGATTACTTTTACTGATGATGGGATAACTATATCAATTACTGAAGAGTTCTTAAATAGATTAATTTCAATAATTTCAAGACCATCATTTAATACTACTTTAGTGAGATTAGTACACCCTTCAAATGCACCATCTTCTATTACAGTAACAGTGTTTGGAAGAATGATTGATGTGATTGATGAATTAGCAAATGCTTCTTTGCCAATTATTTCAATACCACCACCAACAGTTATACTGTTGATATTAGTTAATCCTTTGAAAGCATTTTGTTTAATAGCTAATACTTGTTTACCTTTAAATGTAGGTGAAATATAAATATCAGTTGTATTGGCAGTACCAATAGAGTTTACATAGTATGTATTTTCAACTCCTGTAATACTTCCAGTACCATCAAGTACGTATTCAAGTAAATGTTCCCATCTTGCATGAAGAGTTAAATCACTACTTACTATCTTAGATAAATCTAATTCAGTGCTTGAAGAATAAGACGTATCAGTATACCATGCATAGAATGATAATCCATCTCTTACTGGAGTTGGAACATCACTTTCTTTAAGAAGTGAATTCTTAGGGATTTCAATACTTGGAATTACATTTCCACCATGAGTATTAAATGTAATAGTTACATTATCTAATGTCTTAGCACTGAACTTAGCATACAAAGTAATTGGTGAAGTTACAATAGTGTTGAAATCAAATAGATTATCATATGTTGCTTCTGTGTACCAACCATTGAATACATCAGTTCCTCTAATAGGATCTTCAGGTCTTTCAACCTTACCATAAATAGTAGTTGTAGTGTCTGGATAGTTAGTACCAGTTGATACAAATTTAACTGTTACTTGAGTATATGTGATTGGACCCCATTTTGCATATAAATTAATATCATGTTCAACAACCTTATTTTTGTCAAATGGGTCAGTCCAGTCATTATCGTTAAACCAACCATAGAATTGGTAATCATCTCTTATTGGATCAACAGGTAGATTAAGCTTAGTGTTCTTTTCAATAGACATATTATCTATTCTTGTACCACCATTAGTTATAAATCTAACTGTTACATATTCTTTTTCAATTTGGTCTGGGTCTATTTCAAATTTAGCGTATAATGTGAAGCTTTCAGTAACCTTTTCAGCAAAACTATATTTAATAGTTAAAGCTTCATTTTTATACCAACCTTTAAATAAATATTTATCTTTTACAGGATCATTTGGTCTCGATAATAATCCGTTCTTTTCAACTTCTACACTTTGAATAGATGAACCGTCAAATGTTTCAAAAGTAATTGTGTAATAAACTTTCTGTTTATTAAGTCCATCTCTTGTTCCATTAGAACATTCAACATCAAGCCAATTAATTGTTTCATCACTAACAGTTATATTAGCTAATTCTTGAGCAGTGCCTTCATACTTTACTTTTTCAAGATTAGTACAACCTAAGAAGGCATTTTCTTTTATTTCAGTTACTGTCTTTGGAATAGTAACTTCTTTAATAACTGTATTATATTGGAAGGCATCACTTGAGATAGTTGTGATAGTCATTCCTTCAAATGATTGAGGGATATCAAGTACCTCTTTAGTCTTACCAAAACCAGTTAGAGATTTAAGAGTAGTTCCTTCAACAATATAGTATGGTTCACTCCATGATGCATATAGGTCAATAGCGTCAGCTTTTATACCTGATAATTCGTCAAAAAATGTACCGCCAAAATCACTCCAACCAACGAATTCATATCCTATTCTTGTAGGTGATAATAATTGATAAGTTTGATTCTTTTTACACTTAGTTGGATTATCAACTTCTACCGCATATTCAGTGTTGTAGTGATATGTAACTTTATAGTTATTATTTAGAACCAAAGTTACCACAACAAGACCAATAAGTAAGACAAAAAGAGCGATTAGAATACTACCGCATTTTATCCATAACTTTTTAATTTTAGGATTCTTCATTAATTCTTTGGCTTTCATAACTATATTATTTCTTTAAAATCTTAGGCTGCTTTAGCTTTAGATTTCATATTGTCCTTAAGTTCTGTTTCAAGTTCCTTGATAGAAGCTTCAACTTCTTCTCTAGATTCTTCAAGTTCAATATCATCAAGTACATCTTGTAAATGATATTCACGAGAAATATATTTGATTGTTTGATATCCAACTACTGTAGTTAAGACACCATTAGTTAATCCTTGAATAGATGAATCTACTACTGCACCAATCGCAGCTCCTAGAATTGGAATAGATTTAACTATTCCACCCATAGTATTTGCAAGACCCTTACCAATGTTTGCGCTTGATACACCATAGGCTACCATTGATGAGGCTAATACACTTGAATAAATTTTAAATAACTTCGCATCACTAGGTCTAAATCCATATAAGAATACAATATCTTTAATCATTTGAAGATCAGTGAAGGCCACAATAGTTGCGTCCATTGTATTAGATTGAGAGAGTGCTGAATAAAGGCCAGCTCTTAAAGATGCTTCACTAATAATTTCTTTCGCAGTCTTTTTAACTGAAGTTGAATACATTCTTGTTAGAGTATCTTTAAGTGCTTTATCGTCATTCTTTTCAAGGGCTACTTCAAGATTCTTAACTTCTTCAGAGTCATACCAACCTGCACCTTCAACTTGAGAATTAAAATCAACGATTTTAGTTGCGATATTGTGTCTAACTTTCTTATTATGAGCTTTAGCTTCTTTTGCGTGTTTACTATTAACGTTTGTAATGAAATAATCACTCTTCATCACTTTTACGACAGGTACGATAAAGAATATGATGTATATAATTACTGCTACACCTATTGCTCCATAACCTGCATATTTATTAATGTTGTAGATCTTTTCTACCATAAAGAATAGACATGTGAAAATAAGTATACCCACAAGTAGTATAACTAAATTCAAGAAGAACTTCACAGCTCTTGTATTTTCTCTTTTCACATATTTATCTTCATAATCATAAATTGATAATCTTTTTTCTTCTTTATTGTTATTTGTCTCTGACATAAAAATATAATTCCTTTTTAGAAT
>JAILNJ010000093.1 GCA_024691665.1 Gammaproteobacteria bacterium
TGACAAAAAAAAGAATAAACTCACAATTGGGATTTATTCTTTTTTTTGTCAAAAAAATTTCTCCTAAAGTATTTATTTTTTAATTGGTTAGTAGTAAGATTATTAATATAAAGCACACGTGGAGGGATTTATGGAAGAAAAGAAAGCCGTTCCCATTAGTTATCGTAAAAGTTTTTTAGCTAAGTATATTTTGTCTGACGATAGATGCAAAGAAGTCTATCAAAAACTTAAAAATAAAATATTAAGTATTGAAGGTTGCAAATCAAGAACTTCATGGTTTTATGATGCTTTTAACATTGGTAGAATTAACTTTGCTAAGCTAAGTGTTAGAGGTAAGTATGTTGCTTTATATTTAAATCTTAAAATTGAGGATTATGAAGAAAATATCTACCACCAAGAATTCGTTGGGGATAGAAGAAGATTTGGTGATACTTCATTTAAGATTCACGTTAAATCAAATAGATCTTTAAAGTATGCATTTAAGTTAATAGATGATGAAATCAAGAACTTTGATTTAAAGACAGGAAAGATTCCTAATGAAAATTATTATTTACCATATGAAAATGAACTTGCTTTAATCCAGAGAGGATTAATTAAGCTCTCAGATGTTAAGGTTGATGGTTTAGATAGATATAATGTTGAAGAATCTCTTGCATTTGATCCTTATGAAAATAAGAGAAAAGATGATAAGTTTACTGAAGACTACACTAAACAAGTTATCTTTGTTGATGGTTCTAAAGTATTTGTTAAAGAAAGAAAGTCATTTGAAGCTAAGTTAATTCAAGCTCCAATTGAAGTTCAAAATTATTATTCAATTATTAAAAACCAATTACTTTCATTTAAGAAAGTATCATCAAGAACTAGTTGGAAATATGAATCATTTAATTTAGGTAGAGCAAAACTTGCTAAGATTCAAATAAGAGGTAAATATTTGGTACTTTATTTAAATCTTGATTTAAAGAATTATCCTGAAAGAAGAGGATATGAAGATGCGTCTAAATATAAACTCTTTGAAGATACTCCACTATCTTATAGAATCAAGAATGATAAGAGACTTGAAAAAGCTTTAGAATTAATTCAAGACTTAAAGAAGAGATTCCTCCTAGAAGAAGGATTCATTAAAGATAATCATGAATACTCAGTAGGATTTGAAGATAGTGATGAATTAAAAGCTAAAGGATTAATCAAAGTTTACGCTAAATTTGGCGAAAAAGGTAATAAAGAATTAGAAGACTTAGAAAGCAAAATTCTCTCAAGACGTAAGAATAACTTTATTGTATATAAAGAAGAAAAGAGATTAATGCTTTCAATTGATGCTAATAATAACTTTGTTCAAAAAGAAGAAATTGTTAAAATTCCTGTAGATGGAAAGAAAGAGATTGTATATCTTGATGTTCTTGAAAAAGAATTTAATGAAAATGAATTAATTAATCTTCAATCATTAATCGAAAAAGGATTAATTGATCAAGATACTGATTTCTATAAAGTCATTTATAGAGGTGGTCAATTAAAGAAGAAACTTAATATAGTAGCTTCTGCTGAAAGCCAAGCTGTTAAAAAGATTGTAGAAGAACAAGGTGGTTCTTACAAAGTGGAGGTGTAATATGTTAGAGTTCATTAAAACGTATTATGCTCAAATTATCTTAGGTGCAGTAGTACTTGCCCTATTAATCCTTGTTTTAATAAGCATCTTTAAAAGACCCAAAAATAAGAAAAAAGATGTATTAGATTCAATTCTTTCAATTAATAAAGACATTGAAAAGGCTAGGTCATACAAAGATGGATTCTTTATTTTCAAAAGAGGAATCCAAGATTACTACTTATATTTATATGATAAAGATGGATTACTTTTATATTCATCAGAAGTATATTCAAGCGTCTCTACACTAAAAGAAGATATGGAAAAGATAAAAGAAGCAGTATTAACCAATACTTGGGACTTCAATCTTATGCTTAATAATTTATGTTACTTAAAGTTTAGAACTGTAGGTAAAGATAGATCTCTTGGCCACTCAAGTCCATTCGAATTAAGTGAACTTGATGAAAGATATAAGAAACTTGAATCATATTTTAAGAATATAGAAATCCCTGAAGAAATAGTTAAAGATTTGACACTTTTAGACTATGAATTCAAACTATCAGATCTCTCAATCTTAAAACATAGAGATAGATGGAAAATCCATCAATTCGAAGATGAATATTATTTCTCACTTGAAAATGAAATTAATGAATATATTTTCTATAGTGAATCGTGTTGGAATAAGAAGGATTTAAAAAAGAAGCTTCCAATGATTAAAGATTCAATCAGAAATGGAAACTTCAAAATTGATAAAACACAAAATGGTAAATTCTTCTATCTACTTGAGAATTTCAACAATGAAATAATATATTTATCGTGTGAATTTGATACATTCGAAGAAGCTAATAATTCTATTAAAGAGATAATTAAGAACTTATAAAAGAAAAAGAAGGCGGCGCCTTCTTTTTTATTTACCCATTACTAGAGTAATGTACATATCTCTTTCAATTGCTTGTGGAGCTTGTTCAATTTCCTCTTTGTTTTTAAAGTATTTATAAGTTCTGCTGAATACATCAACAATAGATTTCATTACTTTTTGTTTGTTACCGAATTTGACTAATTTTTTAAATAATTTCTTTTCTTTAATAGATGAATCATAAACCCATTTATTCTTAGATTTAACTTTTTTAACTTCAAATTCTTTAGTAGGAGTTACGACAACTTGTAATCTTTGATATTTCTTAGTCTCTTGTTTACCCTTAACGATTCCATAGGGACATACATTTTCAAAGAATTGTAAAATAAATTTTTTGATTATCTTTTTATTTTTACCTGAGAATGAATTGTATTTACCGTTGTACTTAGGATCTTCAAACACATTCACAATCATCTCTTCTAGTGATTCATCCTTAAGTAGATTTTTCTTTTTGTCTTTCTCTATTTTCTTCTCAGATTTCTTGATAAATCTCTTGGTATTGTGTTTTACAACAAAAATATAGGCTATGATTAGTCCTAATAAAATAGCTCCTGCAATTGCAACTACAATCCAAAAATTCATTCCAGCGTATATTGTGTTCATAAGGATTCTCCTACCTAATTTTACCATAATAAACAAATTCGTAATAATTTTCTTTACTTTTTTCATAAGAAAGATTAAAATAATTAAGGCTAATTAAGCTAAGAGGAGGTGAATTACGAAATGCCAAAGACAGTAGTTAGAGAAAACGAAAATCTAGATGACGCTTTACGTCGTTTTAAGAGAGACGTTTCTAGAGCTGGTATTCTTCAAGAATGCAAGAAAAGAGAATTCTATTTATCTCCATCTAAAGCTAGAAAAGAAAAAGCTAAAGAATCTAGAAAAAGAAAATTCGCACACAGATAATAAAGAAATTAGAGTCCGTTGGGCTCTAATTTTTTTGTCTATTTATCAAATAAATAAAAAATATCTTGGGGGATTTCAATATTTTTACTATAATATATAAGAATATATATTAAGAGGTTTTTGGTGAAAGAATTAAACATTAAGATTGATGACTTTCAAATTTTATCAAATATTGTAGGGGAAAAAGATAGAAATCTAACTCCCATAAGATATCATTTCCATACCAATATCATAG
>JAILNJ010000108.1 GCA_024691665.1 Gammaproteobacteria bacterium
TCAATCACAAGGTGGTGTAGTTTCATCTCTTCCAAGAGAAAAAGGATATAGAGTAAATCTTGAGAATAGTGAAACATACAAATCATACATGGCTTCAGAAGAAGTAGAATTCCTACTTACTGGACCAGTAGACAAGATTAAAGAATATATAATACAAGCATTAGAATAATAGGAGGGTAGGTATGAATTTATATGATTATATAGTTAACGTACCAGATTTCCCACAAGAGGGAATTCAATTCAAAGACATTTCTAACTTATTAAAAGATAAGGAAGCTTTTAAGTATTCTGTCGATGAATTAGCAAAATTTGGAAAGGAAGTAGGCGCGAATCTCGTAATGGGACCAGACGCAAGAGGTTTTATTGTAGGATGCCCAGTAGCATACGCTATGGGTACTGGTTTTGTTCCAGTAAGAAAACCTGGCAAACTTCCAAGAGAAACAGTTGAAGAATCATATTCATTAGAATATGGAACAAATACTTTATGTGTTCATAAAGATGCAGTAAAAAAAGGAGATAAAGTATTAGTAATTGATGACTTACTAGCTACCGGTGGAACTGTCGAAGCTACTATTAAATTAGTAGAAAAGTTAGGCGGCGAAGTAGTAGGAATTGGAGTTCTCATAGAATTAGAGGCCTTAAAAGGTAGAAAATTATTAAAAGATATTGCATTTAAGTCATTAATGAAATATTAATATTAACACTATGGACGAACTATATGCTGGATTATTAAATGATTTAAATTTATATATTCACAATGAAGACACTCTATCTAATATAGAGCGTGCTTTTGAGTTCGCCAAAAAAGCCCATGAAGGACAAAAACGTGCATCAGGTGATCCTTATATAGTTCACCCTGTAGAAGTTGCGAAGACTTTGTGTCTTTATCACGCAGACCCAACAACTATTATAGCTGCACTCCTACATGACGTAATTGAAGATACTGATTATACTTACGAATACATCATGAAAGAGTATGGAGAAGAAGTTGCGAACCTTTGCGCTGGATTAACTAAGATCCAAAAGATGACATATAGTGATGAAGGTAACGTCGAAAACAGAGAAACTTATATTGATAATTTCCAAAAGATGTTATTCCAAATGTCTAAGGACATCAGAGTTATCTGGATTAAGCTTTCAGATAGACTTGATAATATGCGTACGCTTAAGTTCCTTCCATATGAAAAACAAGTTAGAATCTCAAATGAAACTATTACTATTTATGCGCCTATCGCTCATAAACTTGGTATGTATAAGATTAAGGCTGAACTTGAAGACTTATGTTTCAAGTATTTATATCCAGAGGATTATTCTGATATAGCTCGTAAGATTAAGACTACTAAGAAGAATAGAGAACTTGAAATCGAAAAGATGATAGAAGAGTTAAGAATCCTTCTAGATAAAGAAGGAATGAAAGGTGAAATCTCTGGTAGAGCTAAGAATATATATAGTATATATAATAAGATGCATAATAAAGGCATTCCATTTGAGAATATTTATGATACACTTGCTTTAAGAATTATTGTTGATACAGTTATGGACTGTTATAAGCTTATTGGTATTGTCCACTCTAGATTTACTCCAGTGCCATCTAGATTTAAGGACTATATTGCTATGCCTAAACCTAATATGTATCAATCACTCCATACTACAGTTTTAAACAATGGTAAGTTCTATGAAATTCAAATTAGAACTCATGAGATGGATGAAATAGCTGAATCAGGTATCGCAGCTCACTGGGCATACAAAGAAGGACAGAAGCAAAAGAAGAGTTTCTACGACTCTACTGCATCACAACTCAGATGGTATAGTGACCTTCTTAAGTATACTGACCAAAATAGTGAAACACCAAAAGACGATGTAACTACTGTATTTAGTGAAGATGTACTAGAAGCGAATGTTTATGTATTCACTCCTAAAAACAGAGTTATAGCGCTTCCTGAGGGCTCTACGCCTATTGATTTCGCATATAGAATTCACTCACGTGTAGGTGATCAATATATTGGTGCAATCGTAAATTCGAAAATCGTTCCAATTGACTACCAATTAAAAACTGGTGACGTATGTGAAATAAGAACTTCTGCGAGTGCATTTGGACCAAATGAAAACTGGCTCAAAATTGTCAAAACAAGTGGAGCTAGAAACAAGATTAGAGCCTTCCTCAATAATAAGAATAGATTACTCTTAATTGAAGAAGGAAAGAGTATGATCAAGGAAGAACTCAAGAACCAAAAGCTTGAACTTGATATCACTGATCAACTCGTTGAAGAAAAGCTAGGCAAGGATAAACAAATCCACAATGTTGAAGATTTATATATCCATGTATCTAAACGTATAACAAATGTTCAAACAATTGTCTCACTTCTTAAAGGTGATGATAGAACTAAATCAGAACAGATTATAGATTTAATCAATAAGAGAAATAAGAACCAAATCTTACATGAAGATATTGATATCATCGTTGAAGGTATCAATACTCCTTCAGTTAAACTATCTCGTTGCTGTTCACCAATTCCTGGTGATGATATTGTTGGATATATCACAAAGGGTGTTGGTATAGCAGTACATAGAAAAGACTGTAAGAACGTACAAAACTTCGATCAAAACAGATTTATCCCAGTTTACTGGAGTAATAAGATTGATAGAAGATTCACAGTAGAATTAAAAATTCTAGTATATAATAGAGATAATATTTTAGCGGAAATCGTAAATACTTGTATATCTAATAACTCTAAGGTTACTAAGGTATCAGCAAGAGGTAGTGCGATTGATGAAGGTATTATCACTTTAGAAACTCAAATATATGATAAAACTGCACTTGATGTCTTAATTTCTAATTTAGAAAAGATTAAAGGTGTATACCAAATTGAAAGGGTTTATAGATAATAATGCGAGCATTAGTTGAAAGAGTTAAAAGCGCAAAGTGCATAATTGATAATGAAGTATATAGTGAAATCAAACAAGGTTTTTTAGTATACATCGCTTTTAATTCTAAAGATGACATTGATAAAACTTTAAAGATGGCAACTAAGATTAAAAAGCTTAGAATCTTTGAAGACGAAAACCATAAATTAAATCTATCTTTAGACGATGTAGGAGGCGAAGTATTAGTTATTTCGTCTTTTAGTCTATATGGCGATGCTTTAACTGGAAACCGTCCTTCGTTCACTAAATCACTAAACTATATTGATGCTCTTCCTATCTATGGAGCATTTGCTGTAGATATGTCAAATTTAGTTTCAACTAAGACAGGTCAATTTGGAGCTGACATGAAAATTGAAGCGACAAATGATGGACCGCTTTCAATCATAATTGATTTATAAAACTTGCTTTAATTATAAATATATATTATAATTAGCAAGTAAAAAATATTAAAAATAAATAGGAGACATTATTTATGACTAAAGAACAAATTTTTGCAAAAGTAAAGGAATTAATCGTTAATGAACTTTCTGTAGACGCTAGCAAAGTTACTATGGACGCTACATTCGAATCTGATCTTGGCGCTGACTCTTTAGACGCTATTGAAATGATTACTGCAGTTGAAAGCGAATTCGGTGTTACTATTCCTGACGAAGAAGCAATGAACTTAAGAACTGTAGGTTCAATTGTTGAATTTGTAGAAAAGAATCAATAGGATTAAACAATAAAATAATATAAAAAGAACCCGCAAGGGTGTCTTTTTTGTGAGGTGTGTGTATGTATTCAAAGGTTAAAGGTACAAATGATGTATTAATGGAGGATGCAAAAAGACTTTCAAGTATTGAAGCATTCTTAAAAAGAGTAGTTAGTGTATATGGTTTTGAAGAAATCCGTGTACCAATTTTATCTCAAACTGAATTAATCCATAGATCTAGTGGTGATACTTCTGATATAGTTAAGAAGGAAACTTTTGATTTTGAAGATAGAGGTGGCAGAATGATTACTCTAAGACCTGAGGGTACTGCACCTGTTATTAGAGCGGTTATCGAGAATAAACTCTATACTAGACAACTCCCACTTAAGTTGTTTTATATGGGTGACATGTTTAGATATGAACGTCCTCAAAAGGGAAGATATAGAGAGTTCTCACAATTTGGAGTAGAGGTGGTTGGTACTAATAGTCCATATATGGATGCTGAAGTAATCCTTATGGCATCAACCATCTTCAAACTACTTCAAGTTAAAAAGTATGTAGTTAAAATCAATACTTTAGGTGATAAAGAATCTAGAGAAAACTATAAGAATGCATTAAAAGAATATTTCAAAGATAAGATTGATAACTTATGTGATGATTGCAAAGAAAGACTAAATACTAATCCACTTAGAATCTTAGATTGCAAGGTCGATGCAGGTTCTGAAATTCTTTTAAATGCACCTAAAATCAATGATTATCTATCTGAAAAGAGTAAAGCTGAATTTGAAATCGTTAAGAAGTATCTCGAACTTATGAATGTTCCATTTGTAGTTGATACAAAACTTGTTAGAGGCCTTGATTACTATACTTCAACAGTATTTGAAGTTGTAATCGATGGAGTTGATGGTGGTCAATCAGCTACTATCTGTGGTGGTGGAAGATACGACGATTTAATTAAAAGTCTTGGCGGACCAGAACTTGGTTGTGTTGGTTTTGGTTTTGGACTTGAAAGACTTGCTGATATTGTTGATGATAATATTGATGTTTATAAGAAGAGTGTTTTATGCCAATTAATCCCAATTGGTGATGATGCTAAAGTTCACTTCGTTAAATTGTTAAATGATTTAAGACTTCAAGGCATTGATACTGAAATGGATTATGAAGCTAAGAACTTAAAACAACACTTTAAAGCAGCTGATAGCAACAATGCTAAGTTTATTATTATTGCTGGTGATGATGAACTTAAAGCTGGCACACTTAACGTTAAAAACAAGATCACTAATGAAGAAGTAACGCTTCATGAAGGACAATTAATTAGATATATGATGCAAGTAGTAGGCGAAAAAGAAGAATCTTGCGGTTGTGGATGTCATCACGATGATGAAGACCATGAATGCTGTGGTGGACATCACCATGATGAAGACCATGAATGCTGTGGTGGACATCACCATGACAAAGACTCTGAAAGCGGAGATTGCTGCTGCCATCATCATGAATAGAGGTATTATATGAGAAGTAATTATAACGGTGAAATTACAAAAGAATTATTAAATCAAACAGTCACACTTAATGGCTGGGTTAATAGAAGTAGAAACTTAGGTGGAGTTATCTTCTTTGATTTAAGAGATGTTTCAGGTATGGTTCAAGTAGTTGTTAAACCTGAAAGCCCTTTATATGCTTTGGCTGAAACTATTAGAGCTGAATACGTTCTTGAAGTTAAAGGTAAAGTTATCTTAAGAGAATCTCCTAACCTAAATATTCCAACTGGCGAAGTTGAAATAGATCCAACTGAAATTAAGATTATTAATGAATCAAAACCTCTTCCAATTGATAGAAAGAGTAATGATGAAATGAGACTTAAATATAGATATCTAGATTTAAGAAGAGAAGAACTTCAAAAGATATTTATTACTAAGAGTAAAACTGTTCAAGTAATCAGAAACTATTTAGATAGCCAAAGATTTATTGACTGTGAAACTCCTATCTTAGCTAAGTCTACTCCAGAAGGCGCAAGAGACTATCTTGTTCCATCTAGAATCTTTAAAGGTGAATTCTATGCACTTCCTCAATCTCCACAAGTAATGAAACAATTACTTATGGTAGCTGGTTTTGATAGATACTATCAAGTAGCTAAATGCTTCAGAGATGAAGACTTAAGAGCTGATAGACAACCTGAATTTACACAAATCGATATTGAAACATCATTCCTAGAACAAGATGAACTCTTAACTATTATGGAAGGAATGTTTAAAAAGATTTGGAAAGAAATCTTAAATATTGATCTTCCTACACCATTCCCAAGACTAGAATGGGATGATGCTATGAGAGATTATGGTTCTGATAAACCTGATACTAGATTTGGTCTTAAACTTATGCATATTGAAGATATCTTTAAAGGTATCGATAGCCCACTTTTCTTAAATAAGAAAGTAGTTGGTATTAAGGTTAAAGATGAAAATAATCATTTCACAAGAAAGGTTATTGATAACTTTGGTGAACACGTAAAGAAACATGGTGGAGAAAACTTATTCTTCTTAAAGAAAGTTAATGGTGAAGTTAGTGGTTCTATTATGAAACTCATTAACGAAGACGTTATTAATGCTTTAGCTTTAGAAGATAAAGATGTACTCTTCATGTCAAGTTCTGAAAACTATTTAAAGGTATGCAACGCTATGGGAAGCTTAAGAACTGAACTCGCTCAAATGTTAAGTTTATGTGATGATAACGTATATGATTTCAAATGGGTTATCAATTTCCCACTATTCGAACTTGCTCAAGATGGTTCAATTACATCAACTCACCATCCATTCACAAGACCTTTAAGAAAGCATTATGATTACCTATATACTGACCCTCTAAAAGTATATAGTGACTCATATGACTGTGTATGTCATGGATATGAAGTTGGTGGTGGTTCTATGAGAATTTATGAACACGATATCCAACAACAAATCTTCAAGATTTTAAACATCTCAGAAGAGCAACAAAAGCTTAAATTTGGCTATCTTTTAGATGCTATGGAGTATGGTTGTCCTCCTCATGGTGGATGTGCATTTGGTCTTGAAAGATTACTTATGATCATCGTTCATTCTAATAATATTAGAGACGTTGTATTATTCCCTAAAACAACATCAGCTCAAGACTTAATGGTTGATTCACCAAATGAAGTTGACCTCGCTCAACTTGATGAACTTGGAATTCAAGTAAAAAAAGATTAAATTATATTTTAATTTAATGTTATAATAGAAAAAGCAAATATATTAATGAGGTAAATAAATGAAAGTTAGAAAAATTTTACCACTAATTCTTACAAGTTTAATCGCAGTATTAACACTTGTTGGATGTAGTGCAAAGACAGTTTTTAGTGAAAAAGACTTAAAGAGTTTCACATTAACTAGAACAGTTGGTGAAGATACTCTAGTTATTACTAAAGAAGACAACGCTTACGTTACTGTTAAAGGCGAAGGCGATGCAGAAGAAAAACATTACTATTTAAACTATGCTTCTAAGACTTTTGAATTAACTAAGAAGACAGATACAGTAAAAGTACCTACTGGTGAAAAAGATGAAAACGATAAAGATATTACTGAAGAAAAGACTTATGAATATGTAGTATCAGCTTCATCTGAATCTACAGTTGCATCTTACTATAAGACTTTAGTAGCATTAAAGAGCTTAAAGATTGAAGGCGATAGCTTAAAAGTTGGTAACGAATTCATCTCTCAATACCTTGATGGTGTATTACTTGATAAGGTTACTGATGCTAAGAAGGCATTTGATAGAGGTCTATTAACAGTTAAATCTGTTGTGGTTGAAAAATCTGGTAGAGCTCCTAAAGCTGTAACTATTAAAGTTGAATATGCTTCTAAAGAAGTAGAAGTTAAGTATTCATTCTCTAATGTTAACTCAACTAAAGTTGAAGTATTAAAAGAAGGTACATACGATAAAGATTATAAAGATCAACTCTCTGATTCTAATCCAGTTGTAACTATTTCATTCAAGGGTATTGGTGAAGTTAAAGTTCAACTCTTCAAAGATTTCGAAGATTCTAACGTTGTTAAATATTTCTTATACTTACTCAAAGAAAAGTTCTATAAGAAAGCTGTAGTTGATGAAGTTCCAACAACTGCAAACGGTATTAAGTTTGGTAAGAACGAAAATGCTCCTGAAAAAACTGTAACAGTTGATTCAAGCCCAGCAGTTAAGAACAAACGTGGTACACTCTCAATGGTAGTAGTAGCTGATTCTAAGAACACTTCTCAATTAATCCTTAACACATCTACAAACACAACTTATGATTCTAATGCTTATACACCTGTTGGTGGCGTAGTAGAAGGATTCGAAATTCTTGATGCATTAATGGGTTTAACAGAAGAAGAATTCGCTAAAGTTACAGTAAAGATTACAGTTGATTATAAGGGTTACACTTATAGTGAACCTTCATTCAAATAGGAGAATCACATGAAAAGATTATTTCAAGTATTAACAGCTCTTGTATTAGTACTCGCTCTTGCATCTTGTACAGTTGGAAGAAAGAACAGTGCTAAATCTTTAAAGATTAAATCATATGAAAAAGCATCAAATACTTATGTTGTTGAATATATCGGTTCTGAACTCGATTTCGGTTCTTTATATCTCACAATCAAAGATGAAGCTTTAGTTAATGTAGTTTGCGAATTCAAAGCTGCATACAAGCTTGGTGAATACCAAGTTAAAGTTGGTGAATACTCTTCTAATATGAATGAAACGACTGAAAGTACTAAACTCACTTTAGCTTTCGAAAATCCTTTCAAATTCGTTAAGGAAAAAGCTGAAGATGGTACTGAAACTTTAAATAAACAAACTATTTCTATCTATGTAGAATTTGTAGACGCTAGAAAAGGTAATGAAGATGCTCCTGAAAATCTAATTTCTTCATCTTCAGTTAAACTTTCTATCACTTCAAATGATATTTTAACTTTCATTAGAAATAAAGCACCTAAAACTAGCGAATAATTAGCTATAAAAGCCAATTCTCCAATAGAGCGTTGGCTTTTTATATGGTTTTTAAAAAATAATTAAATTATTATGTTAAAATAATTTAAAAAGAGGTACTAAAATGAAACTATTTTATAGCGATGAAGTAAAACTTGCACTTAAGAAGAAAAAGCCAATTGTGGCCCTAGAATCAACTATTATCTCACATGGTATGCCATACCCAGATAATATTAAATGTGCAAAGGAACTTGAAAATATATTAAGAGAAAACGGTGTTACACCTGCGACTATCGCAATTATTAATGGTGAAATCCATGTAGGTATCACTGAAGAAGAACTTAATTTAATTGGGGATCCTAAGACTGAAGTTCTTAAGGTTTCAAAAAGAGATCTTCCAATCTGCGTAGCTCGTGGTGTATGTGGCGCTACAACAGTTTCTGCGACTATGTATATATCAAAACTCGCAGGAATTAAAATCTTCGCAACAGGCGGTATTGGAGGCGTTCACAGAGGCTACTCTGATGTACTTGATATCTCTAATGACCTTGAAACACTTGGTGCTGATGAAGTAGTTGTAGTATGTGCTGGATGTAAGAGTATCCTTGATATTCCAAATACTTTAGAATATCTTGAAACTCAAGGTGTTCCAGTGCTTGGTTATAAGACTATTGAATGTCCTGCATTCTACTCTAATAAATCAGGCATTAACTTAGAATATAGAGTTGATTCACCAAAAGAAATCGCATCTATTGCCTTAAATAAATGGGATTTAGGTTTAAAAGGTGGCGTACTCGTATTTAACCCAATCAGTGATGAATTCTCCTATGATTCAAAAGAAATCAATAAAGTTATCGATGAAGCTTTAGCTAAAGCCAAGGCTGAAAATATCACTGGTAAAAGAATTACTCCATTCCTCTTATCAAATATCGCAAAAGCTACTGAAGGTAAGAGCTTAAAGAGTAATATTGAACTCGTTAAGAGTAATGTAAGACTTGCAGCATTAATCGCAAAGGAGATGTAATATGAAAAGATTAGATTATATCAGTTGGGATGAATACTTTATGGGCGTTGCGATGTTAAGCGCTAAACGTTCTAAAGACCCTAATACTCAAGTAGGTTGTGCAATTGTTAATTCTGATAAGAAGATTATTGGAATTGGTTATAATGGTTTCCCTAAATCTATTAGTGATGATGAACTCCCATGGGAAAGAGAAGGAAACTTCCTTGATACTAAATACCCATATGTAGTTCATGCTGAAGCTAATGCAATCCTAAATTCTACAAGATCACTTGAAGGTGCAACTTTATACGTTACATTATTCCCTTGTAATGAATGTGCTAAACTTCTTGTTCAATCCGGAATTAAAGAAGTAGTTTATTTACTCGATTCACACCATGATTCAGAAGAAACTGAAGCTTCAAGAAGAATTCTTAAGCTCGCAGGTATTAAAATAAGACAAATGAAGATGAAGGAGATTGTTCTTGCGTAAAATCTACAAAGATTTCTTTAAATGGTTTTTAATATTCAGCCCAGTATATATCATACTGTTTTTATCTTGTGTATTAAGAGTAAATGGTTATGCATATTTGCCTGGAAACTTAACCGATATTAAGAAAGAAGTTGTTGTAGAAGGTTACGAAGATAATTTAAATGGTAGTGTTTCAAGTGTCTATGTTATGGTGCTTGAAAAACCTACATATATGTCTTATGCTTTAGCGTCTTTATCAAGCCACAATGTTCTTGGTAGATACACTAAAGAAGAGGCAGACTCAATTGATACCGCTTTAGATAACGCTATTGGTACATTTGATTCAGTTCAATCATTTGAAATGGCAAGTGTAGCTGCGTTTAATGAACTTAAAGATAAAATTGACTTTGAATATGCAGAAGTTACATATATTTATAGTGCTAATAAAGATATTGAAGCTTCTATGAAGTATACAGATATCGTTGGTAAACAAGTTAAAAGATTAAGCACAATAGATAAAGATTATCCATCGTTTGAAGAAATCAGTGATGGACTAGGTAATGTTCAAGCTGGAGAATCTATT
>JAILNJ010000112.1 GCA_024691665.1 Gammaproteobacteria bacterium
CAATAATTATCAGTTTTCATTTTTATATTTAATTAATGTATAATATAAATTACATAGAAAATGATTGTATTTTCTATATATGGAGGATAAGTATGTTCTACGCAAATAAAGTAGGTGAATACTTTACTAACCTATGGGAAACTATTAAGAATTTCTTTACTAATAATGTTTGGAATATCGTTAAGTTTTTCTCTATCTTAGCAATTGGAATGATCATTATCTGGTCAATCATATTCACTCTTAAAAAAATATTCAAGACGAAATCAATTGATAAGCTAGCTTCTAGATTTATTATAGGAGTTGTTAGATATACTCTTTGGTTAATATTAATATTAGTATTATTAATGAACATTGGAGTAGAAATCTCAGGTATTACTACTGCCTTTAGTGCTTTAGTACTCGCTCTAGGTATGGCACTCAAAGATAATGTATCTAATTTAGCTAATGGACTTATATTAATTGGTTCTAAGAAATATAAAAATGGTGACTATGTTATCTGCGGGGATGTAGAAGGTTCTATTCAAGAAATTAATTTCTTATTCACCACACTTAAAACTCCAGATGGTAAACAAATCTTAATGCCTAACTCTACAATGGTTAATTCACAAGTCACTAACTTAGGCGCATATCCATCAAGAAGAGTGTCTTTAACGTTTGGAGTTGCTTATGACAGTGATACTGAACTAGTTAAAAAGGTAATTCTTGATGTGATGAAGTCAGATAGTAGAATCTATGATGATCCAGAACCATTCTGTAAGCTTAAAACACTTGAGGCATCATCAATTAACTTCTTCTGTCACTGTTGGTGTGATAATAGTGACTATTGGGATGTGTATTACTACCTAATGGAAACTATCTTTAATGAATTTAAGAAGAATGGAATTAATATTCCATATCAACAACTTGAAATTAGAGAAAGAACCGATAAAGTCACAATGCCTTATATCGATACTGAAATTAAAGAAAAGACAGTAAAGAAATCAGCTCCAAAGAAACAAAAAACTATTCTTGAAAAGATAGAAAGCGGAGACTTTAAAGATATTAAAAAAGGAACAGATAATAAATCTAAAAAGACTAAAACTGAAAAGAAAGAAAAATAGAATTCCTCGGGGGAAGGAATTCTATTTCTTTTTTCACACTATTTTATTTGAATTGATACATTACCTGTATCTGTATCAATCTTACATAAGCCGCCAGTAGTTGATGTAGGAACATTTACTTTACCTGTATCAGTTCTAACCTGGAAGATTTTTGGTGAAAGAAGTGTACCTGTAACATCACCTGTGCCAACTTCAATAGTTATTCTTTGTGCATCACAATCTTCAAATTTGATGTCACCTGTAGAAGTTTCAATATCAATTTCTTCTTCTATAATTACATTTTTAAGAATTACTCTACCAGTAGATGAATCATGAATATAATTCTTTGCGGTAACATTTTCAAATTGAGTTCTACCTGTAGATAAATCTAATTTAATAGTTTCACTAACAGCAATATCATTTAAGAATACATGTCCAGTTGATGCTTTAATATCAATATTTTTAGCTGACATATTAGATAAATTAGTATGGCCTGTAGATGCATCAATCTTTAATGTATTTAATACATTTGAACTAATATATGTATCACCAGTGCTTAAATCAATATCTATACTGTTGAATGAGAAGTCATGAGGAATTCTAATATCGCCAGTTGATGAATCAATCTTAAGATCTCCATATGCCTTAGCTGGTAAATAGATTACAGCTTTCATAAATCCTAAATTGAATGAGAAAATCTTTTCATACCATTCTCTTGTATCTTTTTGGATAACATTAAGAGTATCATTTTCAACTTTAACTTCATGAGCTAATTTTTCAGCTTCTTTTAAAACAACTTGAACCTTTGAATCTTCAGATACTTTAAATTCAACATCAGTAATTGTTGTATTAATATTTATATTTGTAAATTCTGCTTCAACATTTTCTGTTCTATCTATTTGAGTGGTATGGATCTTGGCTTTAGAGAAACTAACACCAAACATAATACCACCTACA
>JAILNJ010000125.1 GCA_024691665.1 Gammaproteobacteria bacterium
CTAAAAATTTTCTTCTTTTTGTTGTACAAGATGCGCATCTTATATATTATAATTAATATATGTGTTGTGATTTAGACTTTGTTAATCATAGGTGGGTAAAAGTTTATGAAAAAGGCATTTGATAATAAGAAATATTTAAAGATTCAATCAGACAAGATCAAGGAAAGAATTGAGATGTTTGGCGACAAACTTTATCTCGAATTTGGAGGAAAACTATTCGATGACTATCATGCATCAAGAGTTCTCCCAGGTTTTGAACCCGATTCAAAACTTAAAGTATTATTAAAGTTAAAAGATAAGGCTGAAATTATTATTGCTGTTAACTCTCAAGATATCAATTCACTCAAGGTTAGAAATGATATCGGTATTACCTATCAAGATGAAGTAGAAAGATTAATTGATGCGTTTAAAGAAGTTGGACTCTATGTATCAAGTGTAGTGCTTTCTTTCTTCGCTGAATCACCTATTATTTCTGAGTTTATCCATAAACTTGAAAAGAATAATATTAAAGTCTATAAACACTATAAGATTAATGGCTATCCTCAAAACATTCCTCTAGTAGTATCTGAGGAAGGTTTGGGTAAAAATGAATATATTGAAACTACTAAACCTTTAGTAGTAGTGACTGCACCTGGACCTGGTTCAGGTAAAATGGCAACATGTCTTTCTCAACTTTACCATGATAACTTAAGAGGTATTAGAGCTGGATACGCAAAATATGAAACATTCCCTATTTGGAATATCCCACTAAACCACCCAGTTAATATGGCATATGAAGCTGCGACTGTAGATTTAATGGATGTTAATATGATTGACCCATTCCATTTAGAAAAATATGGTACACTCGCAGTTAACTATAATAGAGACGTTGAAACATTCCCAGTATTAAAGACAATCTTCGAACATATTTATGGTGAATCACCATACTTCTCTCCAACAGATATGGGAGTTAATATGTGTGGATATGCGATTGTAGACGATGAGGCCGCTTGTCAGGCATCTAAAAATGAAATAGTAAGAAGATACTATCAAACCCTTAAAAACAACTTCCTAGGCAAATTCTCAGATGATTGTGTAGATAAAGCTGAAGTATTAATGAATAAAGCTTTAGTATCTACTGATGATAGAAAATGCGTTAAAGCTTGTCTTAAGAAATATCAAAAAGAACTTGTGCCAGTTATGGCAATTGAACTTGGTTCTAAAAAGGTAGTAACTGGAAAGAGATCTTCTCTTTTAAGCGCACCTGCGGCACTTCTTTTAAATTCACTTAAATCACTTGCGCATATTGATGATTCTTTAACTTTAATTTCAAGAAAAGTGATTGAGCCTATCATCGATTTAAAGGTTAATGATTTAAATAACCACAACCCAAGAATTCATGCGGGAGAAATCTTAATAGCTTTAGCTATTCAAGCATCAACAAATACATTATCTGAGCTTGCGCTTAAGCAACTTCCAAAACTTAAAGGTACTCAAGCACATTCATCTTGTTTAATGGATGAAGTTGACTTAAATACATTTAAAAGACTTGGAATAGAGGTTACTGAAGAGCCTGTGGCCTTCGCTAAAAAATTATATAATCCAAGATAGACAAAATAATAATTAATGATAGAATAGATATAGCACTTTTATAAAGCGCAATAGAAGTATAGTAGTAAATGTAGTAAATGGATCACTTAATTATCGTAGCAGCCGCAATCATTGTATGTATTGGACTTCCATTCCTAATCATCTTTGCGGTAGAAAAAATCAAGAAAATTAAAATAAGAAATAAGCATGTACAAAGATTAGTTTTGTCTATTTTATTATTTTTAATTACTGTATATGTTTACTTATCTGCGTATAATAAAGCACTTCCTGAAGCTAAAGAATATTTAAATTCTTCTTCTACTGTGGAAGTTATAGAGCATGACCGTGATTATCTATTTGATGGACCTGGTGAAAATACATTAATAGTATTCTATCCAGGAGCTAAAGTTGAAATGATAGCTTATGCACCACTTATGTTTAAGTTAGCGGAGGCTGGATATGATACTCATATCGTTAGAATGCCTTTCAATATGGCATTCTTCGGAATAAATAGAATGAATAAAGTTGTGAAGGTACATAATAATTATAAGAATTATATTATTATGGGTCACTCACTTGGTGGAGCTATGGCAGCGTGCTACGCCACAAAACATACAGATATGGTCTCGGGTCTAGTTCTTCTTGGTTCATACTCAACTGAAAAGATTGCAGAATCTATTCCAACACTTTCAATCTATGGTTCAAATGACTTATGTTTAAATAAGAAATTATATGATAAGAACTATAGTAACTTCCCTAGTGTATTTGAAGAATTTATTATTGATGGTGGAAACCACACTCAATATGCATATTATCATTTACAAAAAGGTGATGGCATCGCAGTCATATCTTATGACGAACAGACAACCATCACTAAAAATAAAATAGTAGAATTCTTTAATAAAAACTTAAAGGTATCAGCCTAACACTGATACCTTTTCTTTTAGTCATTAACGTTTACTGAAGATATTCTTCTCCATCTATTTTCATAGATGTCATAATCCTGTTTAAAATCTTTATTATTTCCCATGAAGTCTAGGAGTTCTTCTTCTAGTTCAGGGATAGAATCAATATTCTTATTTATATATGAGTCTAATAGATTAATAGCTCTTTTAACTCTTCTTTCTAAAGCACCTTGTCTTAAATCAAAGACATCTATACCATTCGCCCTATTTTCTTTATTCCACTGTGTATCGAATGAATTATAGAATTCTTCTAAGTATTTAAGTAATTCTTTTAGATTAACTAAATCATTAGATAAAGCTTTAATATCTTTATTCTTATAATCTCTTCTAAGTTCCTTACCAATTGAAGCTTTAATAGATAATACTTTCGCAAGTCTATATTGAGTATCAAATAGATAGCCAAACTTAGTATTCTTATAATTAATAGATTCAAACTCTTTTACGTGATTTAAGAATATATTCTTAATATTATCATCTATA
>JAILNJ010000142.1 GCA_024691665.1 Gammaproteobacteria bacterium
AAAGGTTATTCAATAGTCACATCAGGTGACTATCAAAGATATTTCACATTTAATAATAGAATCTATTCACATATTCTAGATATTAATACTAAAGAATCAGTGGTTACTGACATCAGAGCTATTTCAATCATTCTTAAAGATCCAATGATGGGAGATATCTATTCAACTAGTTTATTTATGATGGGTTCAGAGAAAGCAATTGAATTCGTAAATAGTCATGATGATTTAGAATGCATTATTTATAAAAATAATGGAGATGTAGTTAAATCATCAAATATGGATCAATACATATTAAATAATAAAAAATAACTCCTATGGGCAAACCATAAGAGTTATTTTTATTTAATTAACAGTCTTCAAGAAGTAATAATATTCCAGGAACTGTACCACAGAAGATTAAACAACAAATTTTATAAGCAATTGAAATTTCTTCATCGTTTTTAACTCTATTGTTTAAGTATACAGTCATAGGAATCATCCAACATAGTGGAATGATTGCGAATCCTGAGAATACTGTAATGATAATCATTAAAATTCTAGCAGCTTCTCTTAGGCTTTTCTTTGTAGAATTTGCTGAAGTTGAAGATTTAGGTGCACTACCTACTGCACATCCACAACCTGTACATACTACTGCTTCATCAACTAATTCTTTACCACATTTAGTACAATACTTCATAAATAAACTCCTTTAAAATAATTTGTTATCATTATTTTAACACTTATTTATTATTTAGATGCCTAAATAATGTGATAATAATACCCAAATTGATAAGAGGATTAATATAGAACCACCAATAATAACTGTGATTGAATATTTTCCATTAAATAATTTATAAATTAGTTTACCTAAGAATACACCAATCATACAGAAAATAAATGTAATAACGATGATAATACATATATGTAACCAAATGGTTGTTATTGAAGATAGGCCACCATGAAGTGTTACACCAACAGCCATTGCATCAATTGATGTTGCGATAGCCATAATAAATACTTCTTTATATGAGAACTTCTTTGGTTCTATTTCTTCAGTATTCTTAGTTTCTTTAATTCCTTCAATAAGCATCTTAATACCAATAAACATTAATAGTGTAAAAGATACCCAAGTGATAATCACAGATAGTACACTACCCGCTTTTTCTCCTCCAGCTTCACCTATTAGTCTAGTAATTACTTCAATTAGCATGAAACTAGCTAAAGGCATAATACCTTGAAAGAGTCCAAAAAGTGATGCGATAAATACTGATTTCTTTTTGTTTATATCGCTATAAACTAAGCCATCAGTAACAGACACTGCGAAAGCATCCATCGCAAGAGCTATACCAAATAATATAATTTCAATAATAATTTCTGCGGTCATAGAATCATCCTACCTAATTATAATCACTTTAATTACTATATCATAAAAGATATATTTTTAATTATTAATAATTAGGTTTTATTATATTAATGATTAGACGATTACCATATGATTTTAATTACTACTAAAAATATAGTATAATATTAAAGGTTATATATAATATATAAAAGTTAAAGGAGATTAATTAAATATGCCACTAGTTAATGCAAAAGAAATGATGATTAAAGCTATGGAAGGACACTATGCTGTTGGTGCATTCAACATCAATAACTTAGAATGGACTAAAGCTATTCTTGAAGTTGCTCAAGAATTAAATAGTCCTGTAATGCTCGGTGTTTCTGAAGGTGCTAAAAAGTACATGACTGGCTTTAATACAGTTACTCAAATGGTAAAAGCTATGGTTGAAGATATGGGAATCACTGTTCCAGTAGCTCTTCACTTAGACCATGGAACATATGAAGGTGCACAACAAGCTTTACGTGCTGGTTTCACTTCTGTTATGTTTGATGGTTCACATTATCCACTAGAAGAAAACTTAGCTAAGACAAGAGATATCGTAGCTAAAGCTCACTTCTTAGGTGCTACAGTTGAAGCTGAAGTTGGTACTATCGGCGGTGAAGAAGATGGAGTTATTGGAAGAGGCGAAGTTGCTGATCCAGAAGAATGCTTCACATTAAAAGAAACAGGAATTGATATGCTCGCTGCTGGTATTGGAAATATTCATGGTAAATATCCAGCTAACTGGCAAGGTCTTGATTTCGATGCTTTAAAGAAGATTAAAGAAAGAGTTGGCGATATGCCACTAGTACTTCACGGTGGAACTGGTATTCCAGAAGACCAAATCAAGAAAGCTATTGCTCTCGGTGTATGTAAAATTAACGTAAACACTGAATGCCAATTATACTTCCAAGAAGCTATTAGAAAATATATCGAAGCTGGAAAAGATAGAGAAGGTAAGGGATTCGATCCTAGAAAACTCTTAGCTCCAGGTGTAGAAGGAATTAAAGAAATCGTTAGAATCAAAATGCAAATGTTTGGTTCTGTAAACAAAGCTTAATAAGTAAGTAAAAAGGAGTAAGTTCAACTTACTCCTTCTTTTTTATTTACCTGAATAGAATTCAGTCTTAGTTTTATTTGTTTCAATTAAAACTGAACTTTGTTAAAATACTACAACTAGCTTATCGCATAATTCCTGCTATTGTTGGTCCATTCATGGGTTCATTCGCAGCTGCATCAGTATTTAAAGCATTCTTTAATAAAAAAGCTGAGCCACCAAAAGAAGTTCAAGAATAATCAATTAAACAAATAAAAAATATAGCGGATTCACAAGTAATCCGCTATATTTTTTTGACTAAGCTATTCTCCAGATGTGGCCTTTTAGAATCATTAATACTAGGTCAACAACCCAAATAAGCCATCCACCAAAGATACGAATTATTCCGCAAATAATGTGGCCTTCTTTGAATCTTGTTAAGAAACCAAGTACCCATGCTGTTACAGGAATGATTGCAAGAATAATACTTACAAGTCTACCTAAGCCAAAATAGTCTTTGCCTTTTGCTTTTGCCATAAATTTTCTCCTATATTTTTATAATGTGTTTTATATACTTATATTATATATCATTTATAAATAAATTATAATATTAAATAAAAAATGAGT
>JAILNJ010000109.1 GCA_024691665.1 Gammaproteobacteria bacterium
CATCCATCGATCCAAACTCTTACTACTACTGAACCAGTTGAGAAATGAGTATTAGTATCAACAGTACCAGTTGTACAAACTGTAACACCATTAGCTCCTAAATTAGTTGTGTAAGTAGGGCAATTATGACTTCCATCATGAGCAGGAACTATAGCACCAATTGCATTAGCATAAGCTCTAGCCATACCATTTTCATCAGTTGGAACACCATATGAATTAGCATTTTCACTAGCAAATAATACTTGGTTAGTATTTGTATTTCCATCATAATTTGCATCAGTGATTGAAACCTTAGTTGCATTTGAAGTATTGAATGTAGCAGGTGTATTAACTGTTAAAGTTTTAGTTCCATCTGTACAAGTAACACTTGGAGTCCAAGAAATATCATCAGAAGCAATGCTTCCAGCGCTTAAGTTAATATTTGTATTAGCAGCAGTTGATCTGAAATAGATTGTATATTCTAAGTATCCACCAGCAGCTGAAGTGTAAGTGCCATCACTAGCTAAAGTAGTGAAAGTAGTACCATTAGTAGTAGTAACAGGAGCAAACTTAAATGTTGAGTTAGCTAAAGTTTTACCAGTTTCACGAGTCTTACCAGCAACTACAGCACCAGCTAAATTTACATTTCCCATAACTCTATTATATAATAATTCTCCCATTTCTTGACTAGTGATTACATTTTTATAAGTAACACCATCTAAAGAAATTTGAATACCATCAGCAGCTTGAACATCACCAGCGAAAGCACCAGTTGAAGTTGTACCACCTAATGTAAACCATGCGTAAGTTGATGTTCCTAATGCTATGATAGCAAAAGCAACAGCTATAAATGACATTAATAATTTTCTAGTTAATTTTTTCATATTTTTATTCTCCTTATATTTTTTTATTTATTTAACTAATCATTGTATTTACCAGCTAATTTAAAATGTAGTTGGCATGTAATTCTATCTTTAGCAATTGCTTCATAGCAATTTGCATCCCATCCTTCGATCCACAAAACAACAAATACTTTTCCAACATAATAAGAACCAGATTTTGTTAATTCTAAAATGTTTGAATCATTATTGCTAGCAATTGTGTTTTCATTGAAGCTACTAGTTAATGTTCTTTGAACTGTTTGTGTTGGTAAATTTGACAAAATACTTGATGTTATAGGTGATGTAGGATTTTGAGCTGAGTAATATGATGCTTGACCATTAGCTAATCCATATCCTTGAGTAGCACCTGTAGCACTTAAATCAAATATTTTACCATTTGTACTACGAATTTTATCATTACTTGTATCAGGCAATACGAATGCAAGTCTAGTTGCATCTTTAGCATATTTAGTAGCAACATTATTTACCGGTACAACATTTCCTTCTTCATCAGTGTAAGATACTGAAGTTTTAAAACTTACACCAGTTGAATTAATATATGTAGCATCAGTTGGAGCTGTACCATCTTGTACTAAATTAGTTAAGTAGATAGCAGGTCCTGCTTGACCAATTGTTGGCTCTGGAACATTTGTTCCTCTAAACCAAATTGGGAAGCACACATAATCTTTATTAATTCGGCTATCTTCTAGTTGAGCATTATGTACCGTGTCTCCACTTACTGAAACCATTTCACTGAAGTTCTTTCCATCGACTGATGAAACGGGTCTGAATTTCAAACCATTACCTATTACAGTTTGAATATCTTCTGCTTTTAATTTTGCAGTATAAGTAACACCATCTAATGAAATTAATAAACCTTCACCAGTAGTAACATTTAATTCAATATTTCCTACTGAGTTAACATTTGTTAACGTAAACCAAGCAAATGTTGTGGCTCCTAAAGTAATTAATGTTAATATAACTGCAAGTATAGAAACTAATAATTTTCTTGTTACTCTCATTAAATTTCTCCTTGTCTAATTCTCATCTACTACGATGTCCCTTACTATACTGAACATCATTTCCATTCTCAGCTGACCTTCTTTGATACTATCATCGCAATCAGCATCCCAGCCTTCAATCCAAACAACTAATGAATACTTTTTATAGTCACCAGGTCTAAAGTTGAAGAACTCGCTCCTACAAACTTGACTATCTGTTAAAAAGTTATGACAGATATCATCTGGAGTAGTATCTAAAGTATGCTTAGGATTGGAATCTGCTTTTTTATAAATTGATTTGTATACATCATCTTCTACTACCATTACTCTAACACAGTTATCAATACCTTTTGTAACTGATGTAATATCAATAACAAACTGTCCATCTATAATTGTATTACCTTCATTTAGTAAATAGAATGTGTAAGCAATATAAGTAAAGCCTTCAGGATCATTATAATCACCATCATTGTTGATAATAGCATCCAACTTTATATCATTATAAGCAATTGGTGTAGCACCATTCACAGGATTAACTAGTAATCTTGGCGATGTAGTTTTGAACTCTTTACTATCCGATAAGATAATACCAGTTCGATAAATATCATCATCTAATGATATAACGAATGTTCCCATATTTTGTCCAAAGAAGGCTAATACACCTATAATAGCAGATAACAAACCTGTTACTAAAATACCAAGCAAAAGGAAACTTTTGCTAACTTGG
>JAILNJ010000163.1 GCA_024691665.1 Gammaproteobacteria bacterium
AGAGACTGAAGACTCATTCATTAACCATGAATATTTAGGCAACAGATTAAGAGACAGAGAGATCACAAAACTCTTTATTAGAGAGAATGATTTAGAAGATTATTTCAAGTTTGAAGGCGAAGAATTAAACGCATATATTAACTTTGATTATAAAATAAGTGAAGAAACGTATGCATTAATCACTTTATCTAATGGTTATGACTCATTTGGATACGTCCTAATAAATGGAGACATTAATCAAAAGATTAAAGATACAATTAAGATCGCTTTACTTAATACATGTCTAAGACTTAAGGCCTTAAAATCATCTAGCACATTAGGTGATGCGCTCCTATCAAATATCTCAAATGAAAATAAAGGTTTAATCCACTTTATGGGAGATAAAGTAGAACTCTTAAATATTAGATCTCGTGAAATATTTAAAACAAAGAGCGTAATGCTTAATCTTTCATATTTGAATAATGCCTCTGAATCTAAAGATTTTTTTGTGGGTAATCTCTCTAAAAAAACTATCTATAAATTCAATCTAGAAGATACTGAAACTATTATTTCTTTTAAACTCTTTGAGTATAAAGGAGAATTCTATTCATATATAGAAGATGTAACTAAGACTGATAAAGAAAGAATTATGGACGCTGAATACTTAACTAATTCATCACTTTCGTTCTTTAATGAATATTATCTCAAAGATTATATTCAAAATAAGTCTGATTCTTCATATATGGTTATGGGCTTATACATTGGAATTATTGATGAAGATGATACTTTAGATTCAAGGGTTACTAAGCTAGACGCTTTATATAATTATTTATCTCAATGCGCACCAAAATCTGACCTTTTCTATATTGGAGAAAATCATTTCTTAATCATTAACGATAAGACAGATAAGAGACTTATTGAATCTACCTATTCAAATATCTCAAGAGGTATCGCACAGCTTTATAAATATACTCAAAGCTTAAGAGAAAAAGATATTAATGTCTTCGCATCTAAAGCTTTAAAAAATAAGACATATGAAGAAGTGGAAGAGTTAATTGAATATGGGTTTAGACATTCTATAAATAAGAATTATTTAGTATTCCTAGATAATGATGAAAAGAGAGAATACGCTCTATATAAGACATATGAAACTGAATTAATCAGAAAACTAAAAGAAGAAGACTATAAATTAGAATTTATCCCAGTAATGGACAAAGATAACTATATCCACTACTTTATTCCTAAATTTAGTCTTCCATATGGCTTAAGTTATTCTATCTTTGATGAAGTAGTACTTAAAAACAAACTTGAGACAAAGAAAGATAAAGTGATGGTTGAAAAGCTATTCACTATGATGTCTGAACTTAATTCATCACTTAAGTTCATAGTGAACATCTCAAGTGAAGCAATTTATAATGATAACTTCATTAAGAATGTCTCAATTCTATTTAAGAAAGCTAATCTTAAAGATAAAGTTATCTTTGAAGTAGAAAACATTGATACAGTTAAATACACTAAAGCTTTAAATAGCTTAAGAAACGCAGGACTTCATCTTGCGGTTAGATTTAAAGGCATTAATGATCTATCAAAGATTGAACTATTTGATTTAATCTTTATTGATTTTATGGGTGATAAATTAATCACTTCTAACATTTCAAAAATGATTAATGAATCACTTAAAAAAGAAGTAATATTAGTTGAAAAAGATGCGATAGATAACGCTCTTTCAATCAAATCAACTAATAGAGTTTATACAAAAGAAGATTTGTTTAAATTAAATAATTAAAAATTATTTGATTAATTTTAATTATTAATGTAATATAATTGTCTTTGTGAGGTATAAAAATGGCGTTTAGAGATTTATGCGTTAAAACAATCGATGAAGCTGACATAATTATCGCTGGAATTCCATATGATTTATCTGCATCTGTGGGTAAAGGAACAGCTTTGGCTCCAAAAAGACTTAGAGAACTATCTGAATATTTACCACCATACACAATGGGTATGGATGATATTAAACCACTAAAGATAGTAGATATTGGTGACTATCATTTAGAAAAGAATGAAGAATCATTTGAAAAACTAGCTGAAGAAGTTTATAACTTATTAAAAAATGATAAGTTTACTCTATTCTTGGGTGGAGACCATGCGGTTGCGATTTCAACTGAAAAAGCTTTTATTAAGAAAGCTAAAGACAATGGTAAAACTCCAGTACTCCTACATTTAGACGCTCACGCTGATATCTGTGACTTCTATGATGGTTCAATCCTCTCTCACGCAACTCCAGTAAAACGTGCGATAGATAACGGAATTGAAAAAGGCAATGTAGTAATGTTTGGTATTAGAAGTTATGAGGATCAAGAGGTTGAATACTTAAATCAAAATAAAGAGATTAAAGTATTTAACGCTAATGATTTAAACGAAAGACTTGATGAAGTAATCAAGTATATCAAAGATAAATATAGTGATTCTAAATATGAAATCCACCTATCATTCGATATTGATATGGTAGATCCATCATACGCTCCAGGCACTGGAACACCAGAACATTTTGGAGTAGAATCTAAAAATGCACTCAAACTAGTAGAAGAATTTATTAAAGATTTAAATATTACTAGTATGGATTTAGTTGAAATATCTCCTGCCTTAGATGTGAATGATATTACATCTTGGTTAGGATTAAAAATACTCTATGAATTATTTTATTTGTTAAAGGTTAAATTAGGTAAGTAGTAATGAAACATGTAATGCTTGATGCATATGGTTGCGAAGAAAATCAATTATCAAATATGCTTCACATCAATTCATTTTTAAATGAATTATCTTATAAGATGGACTTAAGCCCTATCGCTCCTCCAACTCTAATCCCATATTATTATGGTTCAGTAAAAGAAGATGTAGGTGTAAGTGCTTATCAATTACTCTCAGGTGGTCACATCACAATTCATACATTCCCATTAAGAGGCTGTTATTTTGTGGATTGTTTTAGCCAAGATGATTTTGATACTGAATTATTCTATAAGTTATTCTATAAAGAATTCCACTTTGATAAGGAACTCTCAATCTACAATGTAACTGAAAGAAGAACTGAAGGTAAAAAATATCAAGACTATGAACCAAATGTAGACTTTGGTCCACATTATATGTCTTTAATTAAAACTACTGAAAGACCTACTATGGAAAAGATGTTTGATTTCTTAGAAAACATCGTATCTAATATTGGAATGGATGAAATCACTAGAGCTAACGTAGTTAAAGATAGTTTAATTGATACTAAGTGGATGAGTGGAATTATTATTATCGCTCAATCACATATTTCAATTCACTATAACTATGAAACAGGCTTAATTTATGCTGATATCTTTAGTTGTGCACCATTTGATTATTCAACTTTAGGCAAAGAATTTAGCGTTTTAGGTGAAACAGTATCTGAAGAATTAATACCTCGTGGTACTAAACACTTATATAAAGTAAATTCTAAGATTGAAAAAGAAGTATTAATTGCCGATAGTAACTGGCAAAGAAAAGTAAGGAAGGTGGATTAATGAAAGCCTCTAATATGATTATTGGTACTTTAAAAGAAGCACCACAAGAAGCAGTCATAGATTCTCATATCCTCTTAATTAGATCTGGTCTTGTTAAGAAGGAAGTTGCGGGTATCTATAACTTTATGCCTCTCGGTCTTAAAGTACTTAGAAAAATTGAAAATGTAATAAGAGAAGAAATGGATGAATCAGGCGCTCTTGAAATCTTATGTAGTGCCCTTCAACCAAAAGAAATCTGGGAAGAATCAGGTAGATGGCAAAAGTATGGACCAGAACTCATGAGACTTAAAGATAGAAATGAAAGAGAATTCTGTTTAGGACCAACTCATGAAGAAGTATTTACAACACTCGCTAAAGACTTCGCAAGATCATATAAAGATCTTCCTAAGAATGTATATCAAATTCAAACTAAGTATCGTGATGAAATGAGACCTAGATTCGGTCTTATTAGATCAAGAGAATTTATCATGAAAGATTCTTATTCATTCGATAAAGATGAAGAAGGATTAGATAAATCTTATAACATCATGTATGATACATACTCAAGAATCTTTGATAGACTCCACTTAGATTATGTTCCAGTACTCGCAGATACTGGCGCTATTGGTGGTTCATCATCTCACCAATTCATGGCTTTATCTGATGTAGGTGAATCAACTATCATTTATAATGATAACTACGCCGCAGACCAAGAAAAAGCTGAGACAGTTGCTGAAGATTATAATTCAAGTGAAGCTATGAAGGAAATCGAAGAAGTATCTACACCAAACGTTAAGACTATTGAAGATTTAAGCGCATTCCTTGATGTTGATAAACAAAGAATCGTTAAAGCTTTAGTTTATAAAAACTTTACTGATAATTCTTTAGTAGTATGCTTTATTAGAGGCGATAGAGAACTCAATAAGATTAAACTCGCAAACTATCTTGGTGTTGGTGAATATGATTTAGATTTCGCTTTAGAAGATGATTTTAAGAAAGTTAACTCAGTATTCGGTTTCGTTGGCCCTATGGGACTAAACGTTAGAATGATTGTTGATAATGAAGTTCCATCAATTAAAAACCAAATTGTTGGTTCAAATAAGATGGATGCTCACTTAAAGAATGTTAACTATGAAAGAGATTATAAAGGTGAAGTTACTGACTTAAGACTTGCAGTAGAAGGAGATCTTGATATTATTA
>JAILNJ010000178.1 GCA_024691665.1 Gammaproteobacteria bacterium
AGGTATTATATATATTTATATATTATATATACTTATATATATTAGGAGGTTTTAAAATATGTTCTGCCAAAACTGTGGAAACAGTGTTAAAGATAACGACATTTATTGTCCATATTGTGGCTCTAAAGTAGAAAAGGGTGATGTTAAGCCTGAAGTTAAACCTGAGGGACTTGATAAACCAGTAAATGAGAAGAAGTGGGTTCAACCATTAATGATTACTCTCTTTGTGGTTACGCTTCTCACTTGGTTCTTTGGATTTATTTTCTATGTAATTATAGTTGCACTTACAATGGATGATCCTCTAGATTTCTCAAATTATATTAAACCATACTTAGCTATTATATATTTAGTATTAAGCATATTATGTTTATCTCTTGGTATCTTCTTTAAAGTTAAGAAGTACCAAACAGTTAAAAATATTGTTATTGGTGCTATTAGTACATTAGGCGCTATCTTAAGTTTAGTGGCTCTTGCATTCGTAAGTAGCTTATTTAACAATGCTCCAAAACTATCACTCACTAGTGAATACTATTTATATATGAAAACAATGGAACCACTCACTCCAACACAATTTGATAGTAAAGTCATTTATGTTGAAGGATATAATGAAGATGGCGAAATTGAAAAAGTACCAGTCTATTTCTATTTAAGATTTACTGATAAAGTAGAAATTACTTTGCTTGAAGCTGGTATTGAAAATAGTACTAGATGGCAAAAAGCAGAAGTAAGTAAAGCATCAGCACTTCACTATGATTACTTCTTAGTTTACAACTATGAAACTAAGACATTTGATACTAAGGATTTAGAACATTCACTTGTTGTATATTACTCAGTAGAACACAAGTCAATGGCTGTTCTTCCTGGTACAATTCTCTCACATGTGGAGCAATTTGCCCCAGAAACAGCTTAATTATGTAGAAACCGCCAAAACTGGCGGTTTTTATTTTGCCAAAATCACAAATTTTAATGAATTTTAACCATTATTTACACTTTTTATTGCAATAATAAATTATTGACTCTATAATTTAGGTAATAAAAATTAAAATAAGGAGATAAATATGAGAAAAGTACTACCTAGATTATTTAACATTCTCTCGTTTGTAATAGCTACTTTTATTATCTTACCTTTCCCTCTAATGTCTCAATTCTTTGGATCTCTTGTTAAGAATCCTGTAGAATCACTAACATTCTTTGAGAAGGTATGGTCAGCACTTGCTACATTCTTCTATAATTTTGAATATTTACAAATTGCTATCATTCCAGTAGGACTTGCAGCAATTGGATTATTATTCTTTATTATATCTATGATTGATTATTGGGCTCATAAGAAAGAAACTACACTTGCATTAATGAATGCTGCAATTAACCCAGTTGCTTATGTTGGTATCTATGCAGCAATCCTTGGTATTTTTGTAACTTTCTTCGCTCCATATAATACTGCTATGCATTTTAATACATGGGATTATTATGGATTACTCAATCTTGGCGGAATTGGCACTTGGATCAATAATCACATTTTAGATCATAACGCTGCTAACTTAATTGTTGCTGTTGCATTCTATGTTGCATTATTATTAACTCTTGTTTCATTCACATTCTTCAGAAGAAGACTTCAATACAAGAACACTTTCGTTAGATTCCTTGAATTCTTATTCATCAATCTCGTAAGCTTCTTAGCATTAAAGGGTGTATTCGATTATGTATCTATGTTCCGTGCTGAAGGTGCAGTTCAAACATATGCTCAATATGTAGCAAATGGCGGACATGTATTCACATTCTTTGAATTATTCGGATTCGGTGGAACTACTCAACAATTACTTGGATTCCAATCTCAAGTATTCACAGGTAACTTCTTACCATTCATACCATATATCGTTGCCGGTCTTGGATTATTAATCTTTATTGTTATCGGTATCGTTGATATGTCTATTGATAGAAACGCAACTGCAAGAAGCAAAGGTAAGAAAAAGGTTGAACCTAGAAGAGATTATAAAGCTCCAGTTGAAGAACAAGGCAATAAACCTGTAGAAGAATTCAAACCAAACATTGAGGAACAACCTCAAGAAGATGAAGAATTATTTGTTGTTCCTAAACCTGAAGAAGAACTTGTTACTGAAGTTGAAGAAAAGACAATCATCAGACAAGTAGTTTATGAAAAGAGTGATCTTAATGAAGTATTTGGTACTGATTTCGAATTCAGAAACTGTTCAATGGTAAGAAGAGAAGGATTCAATGAATACTTCGTTAACAAACAAAAGTTCTTAACATTAACTAACTCTAAGAAATCTATTTCATTCAGACTTGAACTTGATAAGGCTATTAGACTTATCATCCAATACCCACTAGTAGGTAAGGATAAATATGAAAATCATAAGATTTGGTTCAAGATTGATGATATCAGCATCTTAAACAAAGATATTATTATTCAAATCATCAAGGATGCTTATACTACAGTCCTTCAAAATCAATAATAATTAATAAAGAGGCCGAAAGGCCTTTTTATTTTTTATGATATAATTAGTTGAGTTAGAAATATTCATAAATATATAGGAGAAAAGAAATGAAAAGAAGTAAAACAATAGTGTTTTTATTTGTTTCTATACTTGTTTCATTGTTATTTTTAGGTGCTTGTAAAGATAAAACAACAACTACAACTAAAAAAGAACCTAATTTAACAAATGTTTCAGTGCAATATATTAAAAGTGATTATGCATTTAATAATGGACAAACAAATATACCATATAATGAAGGAATCACATTTTCTGCTTCTGACTTTAAGTTAGTTGAAGAATATGATGACGGTACTACTAAAGATGTAACTGATGGTTTCTCATTTGTTATATATAAATTAACTGGTTCAGGCGATGTAGCTCAAACTGGAAATTTAATGCCAGGCGATTATAGAATCGACTTTACATATAATGGTTATATAAACTCTATTAATTTTTGTATATCACCTATAAATGTAAATAATAGTGATATTACATCTTCACTTAATGCTTCATATCCTTATAATCCAAATGGTTCAGTAGAACCAGACTTTACTTTGTCTTATAAGAATACTTTATTGGTTAAAGAAGAAGATTATATTATTGTAAATTATGGAGCTAATAATGAAGTTGGAGAAAACTCGGGTGTTGTTAATATTCAATTTAGAGGAATATATACAGGTACAACTACATTAACATTTGCTATTACACCAATTCAGATTGGTGATGTAGTATTAACTGATAAAGAAGTGATATACTCTCCAAATAGAGATTTTAGAGAAGATGCAGAAACTATTAACTTATTTTCAAATCCAATTGAAGGCGTCGATAGAATTGAATATTCATATAAAAGTGAGAATCAAACAGTTGAAGGTCCAATCAATAATGCTGGAAGTTATACAGTTACTGCACATATCGTAGTTCTTCCTGGATATCAAGCAGTAGAAGACAAAGTATTTACTCTTTCTGTAAATAAACTTGATATAACTACTCTAAATCTAAGTAATTCTCTTCCAAAAGAGGTTGAATATACTGGACATAGATTTATAGTTGAAGATTTTGATGATCAAATTAAAGCAGTAATGGGTGATATAACATATTCAGTTGAAATGAATGAAGGTGCTGACATAGATAATCTTAAAGCATCAACTACTGATACAAAGGGTCAATATACTATCACTGCAGAAGGCAATTATGGCGGAGCTATAATTGTAAGATATGACATTCTTCCGTTTAATGTAATAAATGTTAGTGTTGAAACAGAAGACTCTTATGAATATGATTCAACTGAAAAATATATTAAGAGAGTATTTAGAACTGAATATGACGAAAATGGGAATCCAATTATAATAGAACTTGTTTTATCTGAAGACTATACAATCGACTACGCTAATAATATAAATGCTTCAACTTCTGATAACTATGCATCATATGTTATTACTGGTAAGGGCAATTATTTTGGACAAAATACAGGAACATTCTATATACATCCTGTTGAGATTAAATTTGAATTAGATGAATATTATTATGCTCATCCAGAAGCAACATATAATGGAAAAGATCAAAAAGATTATTTACTTGCATTAAATAAAGCTCTTCCAGAACAAGTTGAAGTAACTTATTTAGATACAAATAATAAAGAAGTTACTGAACTTAAGAATGCAAATACATATATGTCTCGTTTAGGTCAATATGTATCTGCCAATTTTTATATTAAAGATGAATATAAAGGAAACTATTATTTAAGTGGTGTTGATTCATTTGTTGACTTAATCAAAATTAATCCTAAAGTATTGGGAACTTGCCAAGAAGAATATTCAACTAGTACTCTTGAATCTTTTGAAGGCACAAAGAACTTAGATTATGGTTATGGCTTAACTGATTATTATTACTACACATATAGTGGCAGTCCATATGCACCAAAAGTAACCATTAAAACTATGCTTGACTCTGAAGAGTATACTCTTGTTGAAGGAGTGGACTATAAACTAGAATATTCTGGTGATAATTATTATACTGATTATAAAACATCTCTAAATGTTACTAATGCAGGCCACTACTATGTACACGTCGTATATTATATGGACGAAACACAAAACTTTGCCGCATATGAAGGAGTAAATGGTGCATATAAAGTCTATGGTGAATATAGTATAATGCTCGAATTCGCTATTATAAAGAAAGAATTATCTGAAACTACTGAAATTGCTGAATGGCCAACTGTTCAAAAACTAATCTGGACAGACTATGGATACTTTAATCCGTATAGCAAAACTACAACTACAACAATGGAAGTTGAAATTAGAGAAAAGACAGAAGAAGTATCATTTAGAATTTTAGATTCAGAACTTGATGGTGAAGGTGGAGTTTATGTATTAGCAGAATCAGAGAACTACATTTTGCCTGAAAAGAAAGTTATTGCTGTGGAAACTACTCCATTTGGTTATTTCAATGTTTCAGGACAATCTTTATCTACTGATGACCTTAAATCGACAACTACATTCCATATATTTGATAAATTAGATATTGGAGTGGACGGTTCTACTGGATGTATTGTTGAATATTCTTTCAATGACACTGAAAATAGACCATATATTTCTAGTAGTAAGGGAAATAATCAGATTAGTACATCAATCGCAACCCCATTCTATTATAAAGAACAATACAGTCAATTTACTAAATGTTATATTACAATTAAATATAACTATCGTACTATTGCGAGTCATGAATTTAATGTAGATAGAAATTTCTTAGACTATGCTGCAATATATGATGGCGATACTAAAGTTGATGATTTAATGGATAGCCAATTTGGCGCAACAAGTGCTTCTGTCAATGAAGGTCAAACAATAAAATTTAAAGTAAAAGAAGAATATTCTAATATAGTTATTCATTATAAATATACAAACAATGCTTATGACTCATGGAAAGTAGATAATCCTTTCGAATATACCGCAAAAGCACAAGATGAAGGAATTAAAATTGTATTATATAGTAATAACGAGATATTCTATACTTTGACATTAAACTTTGTTCATCCAACAACATAATAAAGGTTAAATAAGATGAGTTTAAATAAAACAGCACGCAAAATCCTAAAGTACATATTATTCTTCGCACTAATGTTTATTGTTGGTGCTATTTTGGGTGTTGGTGTAGTTCTTATTGGATATGGTGTATCTAAATACCATTACAGCGGTGAACTATATAGTGATTCTTTAGACTATAAGAATAACTATGGATATAATTACTTTAAAGAAAATAATAAGAACCAAGAAGAATTGTATATTGAACTCTATCATGTAGCTGTAGACTTTACTCATCAGAATAAAAACCTCGCTGAAAGATTTAATTATGGATATGGAATTCTATATAAAAAGAATGCTAAGGATACTAACTTATCATTTGATGAATTATTCCAAGTATTTATTGTTTTTGAAAGAGAAAATCCTCAGTTCTATTTTATTGAAACTAAGTATAATCCTGTACGAGGCTATGTTCAGTTTGAAATAAAAGAGGAATATTTAAAAGCCAAGGAAAGAAATAGAATAAATACTTTAATAGATGAAAAAATGGAAGAAGTAGATAATCTAGTTAGCGCTTGTTCAACTACTTATGATATCGTTACTACTGTTTCAGATTATATTATTTCTAAAATGACATATGCTCGTGATGAAAATAATGATCCTTCTAATGAAGCATGGGCCCATAATATTGTTGGTTTCTTTGAAAGAGGAGAAGGAGTCTGTGAAACATATAGTGAGACTTTCACTTATATGCTTAATAGATATGGTGTTGAATCAGTTCCTGCCTGGAGTAGTACTCATGGTTGGAATATAGTTAAGATTGATGGATATAACTATATTTACGACTTAACTAATAAAGTTTGCGGATATGATGAAAAGACCTATCAAACATATATGAAATATCAATATGAAGATTCAATGTATCCAGTATATAATATGGGAAAATCAAAAATAACTGATTCACTACTTACTTTAAAAGAAGATGAAATAGTAATAGCTTCATCTCATAGTATGGACTATATAATGAGTCTATTTAATAATAAAGATTATGAAATTGATGTTCAAAATGATAAGAATAACTCTATATATTTATCTGAAATAAATACTTCGTATAAAACACTAACATTTAAATCAACTGGAACTTATGGAGTAAATATCTTCTTATATGATGATTTGGTAATAAATAAAGATGTTACATTCTATAATTTATTGATAGATGGATTAAGTTCTACGTTATATATAAATAATGCAACTATAAATGCTTATGGTTATGGCGTATCCATCGGAGTTGATATAGTTGGTGATGAGCATTCAACTATAAATTTAGACACAATTACTGAATCACTTATAACAGAAACAATTAATGTAGACACACTAATTTCTTCTAGGCCATTAACCATTAGAGAATCAGCTAATATTTCAAATTATATAGGTGATTACCTTTATATTTATCTATCTATAGATTCCCAAGTAATTAATATAGATAAATATGAAGCAAACAAAATAGCTATATATGCTGCTACGTCTAAAGGAAATACATTAACCATTTCAAATGTATCTATCACCAGTCCATATTTTGAATTATATTATATTAAAGGTACTGATGACACTAATATTTCTGTAGATATTAACTTTACTGGTATTAGAGTTATAAGACAATAAAAAAGACAATGAATTCGCTTCATTGTCTTTTATTCATATTCTTTTAGTTCTTTAGAGAGTTCATCTATTGCTTCATCAATAGTTCCTCTAAAGACTGTTTTTCCTTTCTTAAATAAAACTCCTTGTCCACTAACGAATGCAACCCCAAGGTCAGCTTCCCTTGCTTCACCTGGACCATTTACGATACATCCCATTACTGCGACTTTGATGTTTTTCTTAATATGTTTAATTCTTTCATTAACGATAGATGCGTAATGTTCTAAATCTATTTCAGTTCTACCACATGTAGGACAACTAATTAAGTCCGCAGAGTTATGTAAGTTTAAAGCTCTTAAGATATCTTTTGCTGCAGTAACCTCTCTTAAAGGATTTCCAGTAATAGACACTCTGATAGTATCCCCAATTCCTGAAAGAAGAAGATTACCTAAGGCGATGGCGGATTTGGTGATCGCATTGTCGCCCATGCCGGCTTCAGTTACTCCAAGGTGTAATGGGTAATCATAAATCTTACTAACTTTTTCGTATGCTTCAATAGTTTCTAAAGTAGACGACATCTTAATAGATAACACGATATTAGTTAATCCATATTCTTCACATAACGATACATAGTATTTAAGTGATTCAACTGCCTTATCTACAATAGGCATGTCGGTATTTTTAAATTTAGGATTAAGTGAACCTGAGTTTACTCCAATTCTTACTGGAGTATTATGAGTGATTGCTGAGTCGACTAATTTCTTTAGGTTTTCATCTGCGCCAATATTTCCTGGGTTAAATCTAATCCCATCAACTCCCGCTTCAATAGCTTCAATACCTAATAAATAATCAAAGTGAATGTCTGCGACAATTGGAATAGATACATTCTTTTTGATTTTTTTAATCATACGAGCGTCTTCAATTGTTTTAACCGCAACTCTAACTAGTTCACAACCTTCAT
>JAILNJ010000047.1 GCA_024691665.1 Gammaproteobacteria bacterium
GGCTCACAGAACTCAATAAAACTACAATGACTGTGTGTCTTAATTCACTAGACGGAGTAGGAAATATTAAACTCATTGAAGAAGCTCTAGCTAAACTCTTAAAAGAAAAGATTGATAAAGCTAAATCATTTGGAAAATCAATCTATCCAATTAAAGCAATTGTCGCAGGTATTCCAAACTCAGGTAAATCAACATTGATGAATAACTTAGCTAAAAGAAAAGCTATGACTACAGGTGATAAACCTGGAGTCACTAAATCTCAAACTTATCTTAAAGCTTCAGATAAACTTATTCTTCTTGATAACCCAGGAATCCTCTGGCCTAAGTTTGAAAACCAAAACCAAGCTAAACTCTTATGTTTAATTGGTTCTATCAAAGATGAAATAGTACCTATTAATGTAATAAGTGAATTTGGAGTAGAACTATTAAAGAAATATTATCCAAATGAACTCAAAGCTAGATTTAAACTTGATACATTAGATAAGACAAGTGAAGAATTACTTTATGATATCGGCCGTAAGAGAGGTTGTTTACTCCGAGGCGGTGAAATCGATATCGATAAAGCTAACGAAATATTCTTAAGAGATTTAAGAAGTGGTAAGATCGGGAGAATGACTTTTGAAAGAGTTGGTGAACCTCTATAAATATGAGGAAGAATATAAAACAAAAGGTTATAACTTAATCGCAGGATGCGATGAAGCAGGACGTGGCCCACTTGCGGGTCCCGTTTTTTGTGCCGCAGTTATTCTAGATCCTAACAATCAAATTGAAGGATTAAATGATTCTAAACAATTATCTGAGAAGAAAAGAAATCAACTATATGATGAGATTAAAGAAAAGGCACTCGCTTATTCTATTATCTCAATCGATAATGAAACAATAGATAAAATAAATATCTTAGAATCATCTAGACTAGGAATGGAGAAGGCAGTTGAATCACTAAAAGTTAAACCTGACTTTATCCTAACTGATTATATGAATCTAATCCACCAGGATATTCCATATTTGTCACTCGCTCATGGCGATGCCTTAAGCGCAACCATTGGCGCCGCGTCAATTTTAGCTAAGGTTGAACGTGATAGATATATGGATGAACTCGATAAATTATATCCAGAGTATAATTTTAAAAAGAATAAAGGATATCCAACCAAAGATCATATAGAAGCATTAAAAAAATACGGAGTAACTAGTGTACACCGTAAGAGTTATAAACCTGTGAAAGAGGTAATGAATTCACAATTAAGTTTAGATATATAAAAGAAAAGGGAAGAGTTTTATCTTCCCTTTCCTCTTGATTTATAGTTAGGATCAAATCCTCTAATTTCGCCATTTTCAAAACGTTTAGCTTGTTCTTCAAGTTTAGATTCATCCATTCCGGCCATCATCTTGAAGGCTTTCTTTTGTTTTTCAAGCATTTGTTCAAGTTTGTTTACATCAGATACTGATCTACCACTACCTTGAGCAATTCTTCTTTTTCTACTTGAAGAGTATTCTATTAGTTCTGGATTTCTTCTTTCTTCTTTTGTCATTGAGTTGATGATTACTTTTACGAAGTCTAGTGAATCATCATCAATGTTTTGAAGTTGAGAGAGTTGTCCCATACCTGGAATTAATTTTAAGAGGCCTGATAAACGTCCCATTCTGTTAATCATCTTAATTTGTTTTAAGAGATCGTTATAATCGAATGTTCCATTCATCATCTTTTCCATTAACTTTTGTGAATCTTCTTCACTTAAAGCATCTTCTGCCTTTTCAATTAATGTGAGTACGTCACCCATACCAAGGATTCTACCAGCAACACGTTCTGGATAGAATACTTCAATATCATCCATCTTTTCACCAGTACCACTAAATTTAATTGGTACACCTGTGATAGATTTAACTGATAAGGCAGCACCACCTCTTTGGTCACCATCAAGTTTAGTTAGAATAACACCAGTGATTCCTACTTCTTTATTGAATGTATCAGCAACTTGAGCAGCAGCTTGGCCCATCATTGAGTCAACTGTGAGTAAGATTTCAGTTGGGTCAGCAAGTTTCTTAATTTGTTTTAATTCATCTACTAAGGCATTATCAATTTCAAGTCTACCTGCAGTATCAATGATTACTAAATCATATTCTTCTGCTTTAGCTTTCTTTAAAGCATCTTCAGTAATCTTAACTGGGTTGATATTGCCTTCTTCAAATACAGTTACATTAACGCTTGCGCCTACTGTCTTTAATTGATCAATAGCAGCTGGTCTATAAACGTCGCAGGCAACAAGCATAACTTTCTTTGAATAGTTCTTTTCAATATACTTAGCAAGTTTACCAGCATGTGTAGTTTTACCAGCACCTTGAAGACCAATTAACATATATACTGTAGGAGCTTTTTCACTGAACTTAAGTGTAACTTCTTCACTACCTAATACTTTAGTTAATTCGTCAGATACAACTTTAACTACTTGTTGTCCTGGATTTAAGCCCTTCATGATCTTTTCGCCAAGGGCTTTTTGTTTTACGTCATTAATAAATGAGTTAACTACTTTAATATTTACGTCAGCTTCAAGAAGTGATAGTCTCACTTCCTTCATCATTTCATCTATATCTTTTTCATTTAAATAGTCTTTATGCACAAATCTTCTAAGTGCCATATTAAGACGACTTGTTAAATTCTCAAAAGCCATACTAAATCTCCTCTAACTCTTCAATGATTTTTAATGAATCTCCATCCGCATTAACTTTTAGCTTATTAAGAAGTTCTGCCTTTTGATCTTGTTTAGCTTTTAAACTAAGTTTAGCTTCAAAATCTTCTAAAGCTTCTTCTACTTCTTTAAGACTTAAATAGATTGCGTTTCTAGATACATTAAAGTTTTCCGCAACTTCTTTTAAAGATTCATCATTAAAATAATATTCTTCAAAATATTGTCTTTGTTTCTCAGTTAATAAATTCTTATATAAATCATATAGACTACTAAGTCTTACATTCTTTTCTAAGTTATCCATTATTCTTTCTCCTCAAATAAAATACCTTCAAAGAGATTATATAGATAACTTTCAATATCGAAGTAATCCATATCTTCCATCTTTTCACCATATCCATATAACTTAATTGGAATATTGAGTTCATGGTTAATAGATAAAGTTACACCACCCTTAGATGAACCATCAAGCTTAGTTAGTACAATACCACTAATATTTGTAGCTTCATTAAATACTTTAGCTTGATTTAAACCATTTTGGCCAGTAGTTGCATCTATAACTAGTAATGTCTCATGTGGAGCATTAGGCACTTCTCTTCCTATTACTCTATAAATCTTTTCAAGTTCCTTCATAAGGTTAACTTTATTTTGAAGACGACCAGCGGTATCACATAATAGTACGTCCATATTATTAGCTTTAGCGTATTTAATTCCATCAAAGATGACACTAGATGGATCTGCGCCTTCACCTTTAGCGATAACTTCAATACCGAGTCTTTCGCCCCAAACCTTTAATTGTTCAGTAGCGCCAGCTCTAAATGTATCACCTGCGGCAAGACATACTTTCTTTCCTTCATTTATAAGTTTATATGCAACTTTTGCGATAGATGTAGTTTTACCTGAACCATTAACTCCGACAAATAAGAATACGGTTAAACCATTACTATTATAGTTAAGAGATGATTTGTCTTTTCCAACATACATTTCATCAAAGACATCCATCATATATTCTTTTAGTTCATCAACTGATGAGACTTTATTTTTCTTAACGTATTTCCTTAAGTTTTCTGTATAAGTTAATGTGAAATCCATTCCCATATCAGCGAGTATTAAGATTTCTTCAAGTTCATCATAGAATGAATCATCAATCTTTCTTTTAGAGTTAATTAAATCTCTAAGTGCACCAAAAGAATACTCTTTAGAGGATTTAACTCCAAGAGCCATCTTTTTATCTTTTTCTTTTTCTTTCTTTGATTTAAATAAATTCTTAAAAAATCCCATATTACTTTACCGCTAAACTATTATAACATACTTAAAGTGTGTTTTAAGTGAAAAAGTAAGCGACCATATCGCTTACTTTCCTTTCTTACTAACTGGAAGCTTACTAATCATATAATCACATCCAGTTGTATTATATTCACTACAGCCATAGAACATCTTGCCTTTGTATCCCTTCTTTTGAACTAAATGTCCTTTACCACATTTAGGACAAATGATATCAGTTTCTTCTGTCTTAGGAGTGTTCTTCTTAATATATGAACACTTAGGATAGTTAGAACAAGCTTCAAATAATCCAAATTGACTATTTCTATAAGCCATCTTTGAACCACATACAGGACATAATTCTCCAGTATATAGTGGTTCACTTGTATTCATTTCTTTATTCTTTTCTATGATTAGCTTATCAACCATATCATAGAAGTTTTCTACATATTCTGTTTTATCTCTTTCACCTTGAGCTATTTCATCAAGTTCTGATTCCATTTGGGCAGTAAATGGAATATCAACCAATTGTAAGAAATACTTTTCAAGGAATTCTAAAGAAGCCATACCATTTCTTTGAGGAACTAGTACGTTCTTAGCTTTAATTACATATCCTTTACTTGGAGTCTTTAAACCTTCAATAGTTGAGGCATATGTAGATGGACGGCCAACTCCTTTTTCTTTCATTAACTTAATAAGTTGAGCTTCGCTAAATCTCTTAGGTCCTTCAGTTTCTTTAGATTCAAGTTTAATATCATTGAATATGAATTGATCACCAATATTGTTTTTGAATTCAGTTTCTTTATTAGATTTACTATCTAGAGTTACTCTATATCCTAAATCTGTGTATTTATTAAATTCACAGATGAATCTATTATTTGATTTATCTCTAAATTCTACTTTAGTAACTTCAATCTCTGCGTCTTTCATCATAGATTGTACAGTTCTATCATAGATTGTCTTATATGTAAGATATTGGTACTTAGTGAGTGAGTCTTTTAAAGATTCAGGTGTAAGACGTAAATCTACTGGACGGATAGCTTCATGAGCACCTTGTGCGAAATCACTACCTTTACCTGTATGAACATATCCAACACTTTCAACTCCATACTTACTTACAATTAATGGTTTTAATTGTTGGAAGATGAAGTCTTTTGAGAGTCTAGTCTCATCAGTTCTCATATAAGTAATTAAGGCAATGTGTTTACCATTAATTTCAATACCTTCGAATAAGCTTTGAGCTTCTTTCATTGAAGTCTTAGTTGAGAAGTTATGTTCTTGGTTTAGGGCTTGTAGAAGTGTAGATGTTTCAAATGGAGGTTTCGCATATTCTTTTCTAATAGATTTAGTAATATTAGTTACTACCATTTCTTTAGAAGTTGATTCAAAAATCTTGTTTGCGAGTGCTTCATCTTCTATCTTATATACTTCTTCTTTATTATCCATATATAATTTAGCTTCAAAGTCTTTAGCAATAGCTTTAATAGTTGAATACTTGATAGGAACAAAAGCATTAATCTCTTTTTCTCTATCTGTAATCATCTTTAAAGTAGCGCTTTGGACACGTCCAGCGCTTGGTACACCAAGTCTCTTTTGTATAACATTAGATAATTTATAACCAATAATTCTATCAATTACACGTCTTGCTTCTTGGCTATATACTAAATTCATATCTAAATCACGAGGATTTTCAATAGCATAGTTTAAAGCAGATTTAGTAATTTCATTGAATTCAATTCTTTTAACAGTTTTTCCTTCTAAGTTAAGAACTTCAGTTAAGTGCCAGCTTATAGCTTCACCCTCTCTATCCAGATCGGTTGCAAGATATACTGTATCAGCATCTTTAATAGCATCATTTAACTTTTTAACTACTTTTACATGGTCACTAGTAACTGCGTAAATTGGTTTTAAATGATTATTAAAATCTAAACCTAAGTTATCTTTTCCAGTAGAAACAAGTTCTCTAATATGTCCTACTGAAGCGACTACTTTATAGTCTTTCCCAAGATATTGTTCAATTGTGTGAGTTTTGTTAGGGCTTTCTACAATTACGACTTTCATTATTCGCTCCAATAAAAAATATTAACCCTAAAAATAGGCTTAGTCAATAAAAATAATTAGGCAATTTTTAGACCTTTATTTTAATAATAAAGGTCATTCTATCTAGTCCTGCTGAGTCCTTTAAATTAAGAATTTCTACGTCTTTATAATACTCTTTTATAAGGGCATTAAGCTCTTCTCTCTTATCATATCCGTGCTCAAAACCCATAATAAAATTATCCTTATTAAGGTGCTTTAAAGCATCCCTTAATATAATTCTATAGAAGTGTAGTCCATCCTCTCCACCAAATAGTGCAATATTAGGTTCATTATTCTTTACTATATCTTCTACATATTCATGAGTCATTAAATATGGAGGGTTAGATACGATAATATCAAATACTTCATCATCTTTAATTGAATTAAGCATATCTGATTCAAAAAACTCAACATTAGCGTCATTCATCTTAGCGTTTTCTTTTGCGACTTCTAAGGCTTCAGGAGAGATATCTGATGCCTTAACTGACATATTGGGTTCTTCCTTAGCTAAAGAGATTGCGATAGCTCCTGAACCAGTTCCGATATCATATACCTTAACTTTTTTACCTTTAAAATACTTATCATATAATAATAAGGTATTTTGAGCGAGTTCTTCTGTCTCCCATCTTGGGATTAAGACATTCTCATTTACCTTCATCTTATATCCATAGAAATATGTATATCCTATTATATATTGTGGAGGTCTTCTTTTTACTATATATTGATCAAGGCAATCATAGAACTTTTCTTCTACTTCTTTTGGTGCCTCAGTTTTTAAATTTAAATAGATTTCTGTAGGAGACATATTAGACGCAAAAAGGAGAAGACTTTTTACAGCTGTCTTCTCTAATCCTTTTTCACTAGCCATTTTTTGTCCCTTCATCATTAGCTTGTGATAAGTAGCCATGGACTAGTCCTCTTTATTTTCAAGTTTTCTTTTTATTTCTTCAGAAGTTAAAGCATCAATTACTGGATCAAGCTTACCTTCCATGATTCTATCAAGTTGGTTAATAGTAAAGCCAATTCTGTGGTCAGTAACTCTGTTTTGTGGATAGTTATAAGTTCTAATCTTTTCAGATCTGTCACCAGTACCAATCTTTGATTGTCTTTCTTTACCTTCTTTAGCTAGTTGTTCTTCACGGAATCTATCAGCTAAACGAGATTGAAGAATCTTGAGGGCTTGTTCCTTATTCTTGATTTGGCTTCTTTCATCTTGGCAGATAACAATAGTTCCAGTTGGAATATGTGTTACTCTGATTGCACTAAATGAAGTGTTAACACCTTGTCCTCCAGCACCATGCGAATGGAAAATATCAATTCTTACTTCATTTAAATCAAGTACATAGTCAGTTTCTTCAGCTTCAGGAATAACTAAAACTGTTGCAGTTGATGTATGAATTCTTCCTGATGATTCAGTTACAGGGATTCTTTGTACTCTATGTACACCTGATTCATATTTAAGTTTAGAATATGCGCCAGCACCACTAATAATAAGTTCTATTTGAGAATATCCTCCTGCATCACAAGGTTCTGCGTTTGTGATAGACATAGTAAAACCATGTGAATCACAATATTTAGAATACATATCAAATAAGTCACCAGCAAAGATATTAGCTTCATCTCCACCAGCTGCGCCTCTTATTTCCATAACGACGTTCTTATCATCGTTAGGGTCTTTTGGTACTAAGAGAATTTCGATTTCTTTTTCAAGTTCATCAATTCTCTTATTAACATTTTCTAATTCTTCTTGAGCAAATAAAGAGATTTCTTCATCTTTATCTTGAGATAGTTTCTTAAGTTCAGGAACAGAGTTTTCTAAATCTTTCCATTCCTTATAACATTTAAGAACTCTATCGTATGAAGAAAACTCACGCGAAAGTGAAGCATATTTTTTCATATCCTTCATTGTTTCAGGTGATTGCATCATCTCTTCAATTTCTTTAGATCTTTTTTCAATTTGTTCTAGTCTTGTAGTTATCATAAATATATCCTATTCTTCATCTCTATCTGTGATATTGTGGAATGTTGTTGTAGGACCATGAAATAAAAGTTCAAACTTAGCAAGCATACCAGACCTGTTCTTTGCGATTGAACAGTTTATGATACGTTTACTCTTATCATCCTTTTGATCAGGCATAACATCTTCTTTTGGTCTATATAGGAACATTACAATATCGGCATCTTGTTCGATTGAACCTGATTCACGAAGGTCACTTAACTTAGGTTCACCTTCTTCACCAGATCTACTTAATTGTGATAAGGCGATTACTGGAATCTTAAGTTCACGAGCAAGTTCCTTTAATACTCTCGTAATTTCACCAATTTGTTGTGTTCTTGATTCAAATTTTTCGGCAGTTGAAAGAAGTTGTAAGTAGTCAATAATTACAAGATCAAGCTTTCCTTCTGCTTTTTTCTTTCTACAGATACTTCTTACATCTTGAACAGTAGTTGAACCGCTATCATCGAATAGTAAGTTTAACTCTTGAAGGTTTTTAATAGCCCAGTTAACCTTTTCCCAGTCTTCTGTGGCATTTAATTTACCTGTCTTAAGATCATTAGAGTCAACACCTGATGTTGAAGCTAAAAGTCTTAAACCTTCTTCTTCAAGACCCATTTCTAGTGAGAAGAATGCAACATATGGTTTATTACTTAATTTACATACGTTAGTTGCGATATTTAATGCGAGGGCTGATTTACCTACTGATGGACGAGCAGCAAGAATAATTAATTGTGAACCTTGGAAACCAAGAGTAGCTCTATCGATTCCATCATATCCGGTAGCTAGACCGATAATTCTTCCGGCTTTCTTTTGGTTTTCAATAATCTTTTCTCTTGTAGCTTCTAGGATCTTACCAATAGAAACCATATCCTTAGTAGTTCTTAAGCTAGTCGCATTGAATATAGCCTTTTCTGATTCGTCTAAGAATGTTTTAGTATTTTCAATACCTTCATTAGATCTTTTGATGATATCGTTACACGCGTTAATTACGGCTCTTTCAGCAGCCTTATCTTTTACTATATCTATATAATGTATAAGGTTAGTAACAGATGGTACTGAGTCAGTAAGCTCAATAATGTATTCTGCACCACCACATTCAACTAGTTGGCCTCTATCTTCAAGAAGAGAGATGACAGTAGTTGAATCTATTGGTGTTTGACTCTTATGAAGGTCAATCATCGCATTGAAAATGTGTCTATGACGTTCATAATAGAAATCATCTGTGACTAATTTATCATTTAATAGTTTAATTTGGGATTCATCGTAAAATACTGAACCAAGAACTGACTGTTCAGCATCTTTACTGGCGAGAACTTTCATTTCAGGCATTATTTACCCTCCCCATCGATTACTTCGATGTTAAACTTAGCCATAACATCTTTATAAAGTCTCGCACTTGCTTGATATGTTCCAAGAGCAGTGATCTTTTCATCTGGAAGCATAATCTTTCTCTTATCTACATTAATGTTCTTTTGTTCCATTAATGCATCTGCGATTTCTTTAGTAGATACTGAACCAAAGAGTTTACCATTAGAACCTGTCTTAACAGTTACTTTTACAGTAGTTGTTTCAAGAATATCTTTGAGTTTCTTAGCTACAGCCATTTCTTCTTCAATTCTTCTTTCTTCATTTTCTCTTTGTTCTTCAAGAGCAGCAATGTTAGAAGCATTTGCTTCAATTGCCAAGTGTCTACTTAGTAAATAGTTACCAAAACCAGTTTGGACATCAATGATATCACCTTTCTTACCTTGTTTCTTAACGTCTTCAATTAAAATTACTTTCATGTATTCACCTTTTCCTCTTAAAGTATCTTTAATAGCATTCACTAACATTGAATAAACTTCTTCAACAGTAGCGTTCTTAATTTGTGCACCGGCAGCGTTAAAGTGTCCACCACCATTAAGTTTTTCCATAATGATGTGAACGTTAACCTTATTACTTCTTGCGGATACTGAAACAGTATCTTTTGAAATCTTACCAATAGAGAATGAAGCTTCTACGTTATCGATATTAAGTAGAGCATCAGCAGTCTTTGATAACATATCTCTTTGTACTATGTCACTAGGGTCTACGATAATAGCGTAGTGTTCATAGATAATTTCAGCCTTTTGAAGGAGTGATACTCTATCAGCCTGTTCTTGTACTGATTGTCTTAAGTATCTCTTAGCTTCATGTGTATCGGCACCAAACTCTGTTAAGAGCGCAGCAACATTAAATGTTCTATATGTTGTGTGGTTAACAAAGTTATTAGTATCGATAATTGTACCAATTAACATAATGGTCGCAACGAAGTTTGGAATCTTAATTTCAATTGGTGCAAGTTGAATAAATTCAGTAATTAATTCAACAGCACTTGATGCGTTGTGATCAATATATTGTAGAGTTGGTTCAATATCTAATCTTTCAGTTAATCTATGGTGGTCAATAATAACCACTTGGTTAGCCTTATTATATACAGCCTTATCTACTGATAAGTCTTTTGAGTGGTGGTCTACGATAATAAGTAGAGTTCTACCTTTAAAGAATGTATTAACATCTTGTGGGCTGATTAAGAATTGTCTTAACTTAATAAATTCATGTTCTGAATTATCAATAATCTTCTTAACAGTTGAGTCAATCTTATCCTCATCAATTAAAACCTTAGCAGGTGTACCACAAGCAAGAGACATTTCAAGTACACCAAGAGCTGAACCAATCGCATCCGCATCTGTATCAGTATGTGGCATAACAATTACACTTGATGCATTTTTAATTACTTCTACTAAGCTCTTAGAGAAAGCTCTTGTTTCTTGTTTAGATGTTCTTTCACTAAATTGTACATTACCACCAAAGGCAGTTTCAGTTTCGCCGTTATAGATAACTGCTTGGTCACCACCACGACCCTGTGCTAGGTCTAGAGCAGTTTGAGCATAGTAGCCTAATTGTTGATAATCATCTGAACCAATACCAACACCGACAGAAATTGAGATACCTGTACCTCTTTCCTTAGAGATTTGGTCGATTGTTTCAATGATTGAGAATCTTTCTTGAATGATTAAATCTAATTCTTTCTTAGTAACTACGAATGCATGTTTTTCATCGTCTACTGATAAAGAGAATAGATTATATTTTTGTTGCCATGATTCAATGGCTGCATAATATTGACCAAGTAAGTCTGTTTTTCTTTGAAGGTTTAAGTCTTCAATAGATTCTTGAGTATTATCAAGAGATAAAATCATAATTGATGGAGCTTTTAGTTTGGCTTCCTCTGTAATAGTTACTTCATCAGTAACATCTCTTAAATAAAGAGTTCTTTGGAGAATCTTAAGTTCACATCTTAATTGTTTTCCAAAGGCACTTACTACTGATGATGTCTTTTTAGTCTTAACTATTTCATTTAATTCACGAGATACAAACGCAATATCTTTACCAATAAGTGAACTTTGAAGCATTAACTTAGCTTGAACATTCGCAAATGTGATGATTCCTTTTTCAGAATACATAATGATACCAATTGGTAAATCTTCTTGAATATATTTAGTGTTTGCTTCAAGTGAATCAATTAACTTCTTGCTCGCTTGAACTTGTTCTTTCATTTTTTGGTTGTTGGCATTAACTCTTTTGATTAAGCCTAACACACATAAAAGTATTACAAAAATGCTAGCTAATACAGCAACTGGACCAACAAAATACCAAGCTGTGAAATCTAGCTTTAATACAAATAAGTGTGTAATTACGAAAGCGACGAGTACCAATAAATCAATTATGATACTTATAATTATTCTTTTTTTCATAAATAATCCTCCGCCTCTTTATATATTAATATAAATTATAATAAAAAACAATCCAAAACTATATTGGATTGTTTAACCTTCATTTTTTAATATTCAAATTACTTGAGAAACTGGGGATAATTTATATACCTACTTAGAGGTATATATGCCTTGTGTAAGATTATACATTTTTGGCATAAATAAGTCAATAATTAATGTTTTATACAAAACTTAATTACTACTTCCAAGTTCCTTACTTCTTCTGACACACGAATGATAGCATTTCTTAATCGCTTCATTAAAACCATTGTTTCTTAACTCATTTAAACCTTCAATAGTAGATCCACCTTTACTGCATACATTGTTTATAAGTGTATCGATGTCATCATCACTATTTAAAGCAAGCTCAGCTGAACCAATTATCGAGTTAAAAACAAGTCTTCTCGCATCGCTCTCACTAATGCCAAATTCAACCCCACATTTGATGAATGATTTTGCGAATTCAAATAGGTATGCAGGCATACTTCCATTAAGCGGAATTAGTTCATCGATTTGGCTTTCATTTACGACCAAATATTCGCCTACTGATTTAACTATTTTTAGTACTTCTAAATCTTCATCATTATCGAATGCAACAGTGGTTACTGCACGCCCAATCAATGCTGGTGTATTTGGCATAATTCTCACGATTTTTGCATATTTATATTTATTTTTTAAATAAGCAATACTCTTACCGGGAGCTAAAGAAATAATTGTCTTTTCTTTAAAATTTATACCTTCTAAATTACTAAAAATTTCATCATATTTTTGAGGCTTAATCGCAAGAATAATTATCTTAGAATTAATGAATAAATCTCTCTCATTTTTTACTAAGTTTATACCTATATTTTTATATCTTTTTTGTGTCTCTTCACTAGGTGCATAAAAGGCAATTTCTTCATTCTTATAAATACCATTTTTAAGTATTCCAGACAAGATTGAGGAACCCATTTTGCCCATACCTAAGAATCCTATTTTATACATACTTTGTCCTCACTTATGAGAATATTATACTATAAAAAACCACCTCATTTGAGGTGGCTGTTTTATTTATTTTTTAGTGATTGATTTAGTAACCATGTCTATAGTGAATTCAGTACCATAATTCTTATCATAAAACATGTTCATTACTTCTACTTTTTCGCCTTTACTGTTTAGATAGAAACCAGTTTGTTTATTTGTAGCTAAAGAAGCATTAATATAGAATCCAATTTGGCTCTTCGCATTAGTTAAAGTCGTATCATCATCAAATGTAAATCCAGGTTTGCTTACCATAAACACTGGGAAGTTAAAGTCAGTTAAATATCCTTTATACTTCTTGTTTTCTTTGTAGTTTGGATTATATGTTAACTCTTCATTTGGAGTGATTAGTCCTGGTTCAAATATCATTATTTGATGTTGATGTCCTGTGATCACCATATCAATATCCATCTTATTTAACTCTTCAGTAAACCTTGCTTTAATTGATTCATGGTTCTTTCTATTGTTTACGAATACAATTGGGATATGACAAACAACTAAATGATAATCATAATTATCATATTCTTTCTTAATGTTTTCTTCTTTTAAGAATTCAACTTGTGCATCATGATAAGCGTCATAATATGCAGTACCATAGTATTCCCACCAACCATCATCGTGGTCTTCACCAAGATCTAAAACTATGCCATATACATTATCGAAATAAAAGTTGTAATAGAATGATTCACCTTTAGCTCCAACGAACTTATGAAGCTGTGATGCATATCTTCCTTTTACTTCGTGATTACCTCTTGCATAGATTACTGGAATTTCACCTTTTGTGATGTTGTAAGCAACTAGGTTTGCGAAGTTTGCATCATCAAAAGAATCTACTACTGAAATCATATCTCCAGCTAGTACTAGGAAATCCATATTATCAATAAAACTTGCAGTTTTAGTTGCTGGTTTAATATTCATATGAACGTCACTTAATGAGAAATATTGAATACCATCAGATGTATCCACTGGCTTAAAATTAATTGTTAAAGATAAATCTTTACCAAGCCATCCGCCAAATGGTCCTGCATAGATAGTTCTCTTAGTGTGAACTGTATATTTCTTAGCTTGATCAAGTTTAGCCATAGGCACTTCAATCTTATGAACTTTTTCAAAAGTCTTATTAGTGCCATTATATGAATCAACGAATTCTTCGCCACCTACTTCAACCCAAGCTACTGCTTCACTATTAGTTGAGAATACAATTTGATATTTATCTTCTACTGCGTATACTACAGGTTGATATGTGAATTTATTAATAGAGAAGTTACAGATCGCAAGAACCATCGCAATAGATGCCGCAACAATCATTGAATACTTAAATATCTTATTCTCTTTAAGTACTGTCTTTGGATAGATAAAGAGTAAGAAATATAGGAAGAATATAACTGCAAGAAGTCCTACACAAGTAAAGAATGTAGGCCATATAAACCTCATATAGTCATTGGCACCATTCTTAACGATATACATATTTACACCGAAGAATACGATTCCAACTACTAGGAATATAATATGAAGCCAAATCTTATCAAAAAACTTCTTTAATATGATATCTGCGATCATTATTACAAAAAATAAAACGCAGATAATTATTGGTAGATTAAATAATATTACATTATCCCCGCCCTTATATCCAATGGTAGAACTTATGCCACTCCAACAAGGTTTCATTGCGAAAAAGAATAACGCATTAAAAAATGAGATAATTGTTCCAACTATTCTTAATATTCTAGAAATGGTGTTTTTCATAACTCTCCTTTTATTAAAAGCTAATTTCTTACTCATATTATAACACCATTATTCTTATGAAAAAAGAGTGACAAAGAATGAAACTTACTCTATGGTTAAGTCCATAATTCTTTAATAAATAAAACATTTAAAAACATAAGACCACGATGATTTTTTTGGTCTTTTTCTTATATTTTTACCCTCTCCCATTATTTATCAAAAAATGTCTAAATTTAGTGTTATATTTTAATGTTTGGGTGTTATAATATTCAATGTTTGGGGGTTTATAAAATGAAGAAAATTATGCAATTAATTTTACTTGTTTGCATGACTATTACATTAGTAGCATGTGAAACAAAAACAAAAGAATTCACTAAGGAAGGTGTTACAGTTACACTTCCAACAAGCTTTAAAGAAAGAAAGGCAGATAATGCTTTAGTGTATTATCTTTCTAGAAAGGCAATGTTTATGGCTAATAGAAATAAAAGACAAGATTATCCACTAACTTGTCAATATCATGATCCACAATCTTTTGCAGATAAATTAAGAAATGATGAATACTTACAATACAATAAAAAGCCTGCTAGTTATTCTTATGTAGAAAAAGGAAACGATGGTACAGAGTTTGCTTGGCTCTATTACGATAATACAGTAAACAAAATTGAGTATTCATATATGCTTGTTGTTAAAGTAGCTGGTGATAATGTATATATCATGAACTTTGCTAGTTTAAAGAAAGATTTTGAAAAACTATCTAGTGATTTCATGGAATATGCTAAATCAATAAAAGTTGCAGCATAATAAAAATGACCACGATTCAATTCGTGGTCTTTTTTATTCATTATCTTCGATTATCTTTTCACAATATGATCTGAGTGGTTTAATGTCTTCAACTGCAGTCTTCCATATTATTCCCAGATCAACAGTTTCATATCCATGTCCTACCCAGTCTCTCATTCCTTTAATTTCTTTCCAAGAAACTTCATTATATTTCAATAAAAATTCTTTAGAAAAGTTTTTTGCCAATTCTCCTATTTGAAATATATTAAAACATATTATTTCTTTCACGTCTTCATTTTCCAAAAATGATTCTTGGTTATTCTCAAACACTTTTTCTTCTATTCTTTTACAATGTTTAATGATATATAATAACAATCCTAATTCTTTCTTTGTTAGCATATTTTAATCATATCCTCCTCTAGTTGTTGCCTAAAGTAGTCGTGCATTTGAGATCCAATTGTTACTATATCAACATTTTTATTTAAAGCATTTTCAAGTTCTTCTTTTAATGAACTCATTTTAAATAGTGTGTCTGCATCTCCTTTGTCACAGTAGATATCCACATCGCTATCTCTTGTTGCTTCACCTCTTGCATAACTTCCAAAAAGATATACATCATTAAAGTGGTATTTTTCTATTACTGGTTTAATTTTTTCTTTAATTTGTTTGATAGTTAGTATTTCTGGTTTTATATCATCTAAAATTAAACCAGTAATATATCCATTTTTATTTAATACTGATTCTAATTTATCTAGTATTTCATTTTCTTCTTTTCTGATACGTAAAAGAAAGGTTTTATAGTTTTCTTTATTGTATTTACCAATATATTCAACTTTTTTATTTGCCATTCTTATTTCCTCCATGTATATGATATCATATATGATAGCATATATCAACCACCATAATAAAAACTGCCATACCAGGCAGCTTTTTTAAATATATGATTGCATGTTTTCTAATACTAACCTATGTTTATCATAGCTCTTTTTCATTTCAACAATTATTGAAAACCATTTTTCATTTTCGAGAACATATCTATCCTCAGTTTTCGCCATCAATAAACAATCAATTTCGTTTTTATATTTATTAATGTCAACAATTATTAATGGAAGATCTTTAATTGCTTCTTCTGTGTTATGGTGTAGATTATTCTTGTATTCTTCAATTAACTTCTTTTCTGAATCGTAAATCCACTTCATATCATCTGCATATTTTTCATATGCATCTTTGCCCCTTTTATCATTCAATGATAGAGGAGGTTGATTAAAATAATATTTAGAATATCTACTATTAAATAATTTTATTTTTTCATTTAAAAATTCTCTAGAATATTTAATAGTGGATTCATCTATTGTTTTATCTCTAGACTCTTTTAAGAGGTAAATCTCATGTGCATTTCTATCTCTTAATTCATATAGTATATATTTACTAATTACATAGTTGTAATCTTCTTTCAATTTCTCAAGTTTATTCATATTAACATCTCATTATTTGCCTATTAAAATTTAACAATTGCGTGTACTTCATCGCCTTCATGAAGATACTTAATAAACTTCTCTTCAAATCCAAATGATGCATATAATTTCTTGGCAACTTCATTTTTTGGTTCATAGGTTAGAACAATATATTCAGCATCGCCACAAGGTTTAGTTCTTAAGAATTCTATAGCCTTAGCTAGTGCTTCTTTCCCATATCCTTTGTTTTGGAATTGTTCGCCAATCATAAAACGCCAGATATAATAATACTTTTTGCCTTCATATTCTTTATATTCGTGACTATTTAACCAATCTTCTCTCTCTTCTCCAGACCAATCATCATCATATCCCATCATAATAAAACCAACAATTGTATCATCATTATAGATAGCGAAAGTAAATATAGGTTCTTCGTCCATAAGTGTAATATACGCATCTGCTAGGCTTACTAAATTACTTGCAACAAAAGTCTCTTGTTCTTTTGATACATGAAGCTTTACTACATCTCTATAATTTTCATAAACTATTTTTTCTAAATGGATCATAATATATCTCCAACAATTAATATCTAATAAGATTATAACAAAAAAGTCGCCCGTAAGGACGACTCTTTAAATTAGTTTTATTTGATTTTGTTTAATAGTTCGTCTCTTTTCCTTATATCGTCTTTTAATTCAACCTCTTCGCTCATTCCCCATTCTTCTTTTGAACAAGCAATAATTCTATCATAGGCTTCTACTTCTTTTTTAATATTACCCATAATATCATAGATATTAGCAATACTTAATAGAGCATCTATGTATCTAGGTCTTTTGGCTTCTTTTTCAAAAGACTCTTCAAAATAATTTATCGCTTTTTCATATTGAGCTTTTTTAGCGTAGTATTGGGCAATTTCAAATAAACAACTAGGGTCATCGCCGTGTTCTGCTTCTAGTGAGTTCATAATACTATCGGCTAGTGCTTCATCATACCTAGCTAGAGCAACCCCAGCTTTATATGCGGCAATTAGTGCGATATTATGTGGGCAGAGTCTTTCATATTCTTTAATATAGTTTTCTGCCTCATCAGCTCTTTTATCAGCAATAAGGTTATCAATTAAGAAACATAAAGATAGGCCAGATGTTTTGTCATTATTGTATAAATCCCTGTAGAAATTAATGGCTTCAGTATGATTTGACATATCCCAGTCCCAACAATCATAGTTGCCTGTCTTTCCAAGCATCCACTGGCAATCTTTCTTGTTTGGATCAAGTTTAATACACTGCGTTGCGTATTTTTTAATCATTTTTGAGTCGCTCATCAATCTATTAGTATATAAATACGATAATAAATATGTTGATTTATATTTATATTCTTTAGTAGATGCCTGTTCTTTAAGATAAGCCTCAATTTCTTTAAAGTCATGATTAGATAGTCCGCCTTCTATATCGAGTTTGCTTTCAATCCTATTTAATTTTTGGTCTACACTAAGATCAAATAGTTCATCAATTGTAACACCAAATATCTCAGACAATTCTGGCAACAAAGTAATATCAGGCATTGTAATACCATTTTCCCATTTTGAAATAGATTGTGGAGAAATATTCAATCTATCCGCTAAAGATTCTTGTGTTAAATTACACTTAATTCTATATTGTTTGATTTTGTTTCCAAGTTCCATA
>JAILNJ010000052.1 GCA_024691665.1 Gammaproteobacteria bacterium
ATAAGATATTAATTTATTACTATAACTAATATATAGAAGAAATTGAGAAACACATTAATAAATCACTATATGGTGATGAAGTACTAAGTTTAGTAAAGGAGAAATGCAATGGTAAAAAGAGTTGAGATAATAATCTATTTCCAACACAAGAATGATACTCGTAAGTATCTAGAATCTATTGGCCTCAATGTACAATACATTAATAAGAAAATGGGTTATGCCGTTGTATATGCTGATGAAGCTAATCTTGGAAGAACTATCAACGGTATTAAGAGACTTAGAGGTTTTAAGAGATATGATATCCAAGATACTGAACTAGTATCATTTAGCCTAGCTGGCGAAGAAGAGGTTAAAGAAACTCCTAAACAAGAGACAGAAGAACCTCAAGAAGAAAATAATGAAGCTGTTAAGTAATTTTGCTTGACAGCCTTTTTTATATATGATAATATACTTGAGGTTAATTAAATAATAATTATGTGGAGGATATAAAATGGTTAAAATTAGATTACAAAGATTTGGTTCAGCTAAGAAGCCTTTCTATCGTATCGTTGCTGCTGACGCAACTGTTAAAAGAGATGGTCGTTTCTTAGAAATCCTTGGAACTTATGATCCAAATAAAACTGAAAATCAAGTTAAACTTGAAAACGAAAAAGTATTAAATTGGTTAAATGTTGGTGCTCAACCTACTGATACAGTTAAGACTATTTTAAGAAAATCAGGTTTATTAAAAGAATTCGTTGGCTCTAAAAAACAAGCTAAGTAATAGGTGATATGATGCATACAGAATTTGAACAGCTACTATTAGACCTAGTTAAACCACTAGTTACTAATCCAGATGATGTTTCAATTTCTTCTTCAATCGATGTTGATGAAACAGTATTGCTTCATGTGTACGTTCATAAAGATGATCTTGGAAGAGTCATCGGGAAGAGTGGCAGAATTGCCAACGCTATTCGCACAATCTCATACGCATGTGCATCAAAATCCGATAAGAAAGTTAAAGTCGAATTTAGTTCTAATGAATAGAAAAGAAAAAGTGAGCTCGTCTCACTTTTTTCTTTTTATTGTATAATAAAAATATGATTAAAGATAAAATCGCAGTATCTGCGTGTCTCCTTGGGGTTAACTGTAAATACAATGGGACAAATAACTTAAATGAAAAGCTCTATGAACTCTTAAAAGATAAGAGAGTTTTTGTCATTTGTCCTGAAGTATTTAGTGGTATGTCTATTCCACGCCTAACTTCTGAAGGAACATCTAAAGTCTTAAGTGAAATAGGAGAAGATGTTACATACCTATTTGATAAAGGCGCAGAGTCTACTTTAAGATTCTTAAAAGAATATGGTGTAACTCAAGTAATTCTAAAAGATGGTTCACCATCTTGTGGTTTTACTTATGTTTATGATGGTACATTTACTCATACAAAAGTAAAAGGTATGGGTATTACAACCAAGGCTTTGGTAGAGGCAGGAATCGAGGTTATTGATATAGATGAACTCTAATACTAAGAAAATAGTCACAATTGCGATTATGGTAAGTATCGCAATAGTGCTCTCAATAGTTGAATCGTTTATACCTATTGGTCTTCCAGGAATCAAGTTAGGTCTTGCGAATGCGGTAGTTCTAATCTCTTTATATCTATATTCATATAAAGAAGCTTTCTTGATTGAAATGATTAGAGTACTCGTTGTAGGGCTAATTTACTCTGGACTTTTTTCTTATGCATTCCTCTTATCTTTTGTAGGCGCATTAATTTCCTTTATAGTGATGTTTTTACTTTCTAAGTTCACTAAGTTGTCTATCATATTCATCTCTGTCTTTGGGGCGATTTCACATACTATAGGTCAAATATTAATCGCATATCTTTATATATCAACTGAATCAATATTCTTATACCTTCCAATTATTATGAGTCTCTCTATTCTCACAGGTATAATTACTGGATTAATCTCATATAAAGTCTTAGATATCTTTAAGGTAGAAACACCTAAACCTAGACTTATTCCAATCGTTATTACATCAGTACTATTCGTCGCATCAGTGACTTCATTTATTGTGTTTAAATCCTATAAATCAAGTTATCCTAATTCAATAGTTTGTGTGACTTATAATAACGAAAGAATAATGAATATTGACTTAAATAACCCTAGTGAGTATAAAATATTTAATGGTGACTCTTTTATCTCAATGAGAAAAGAAAAAGACGCATATATTTATAGTTATAACTTATACAATAAAGATGATAAGAAAGAATACCTTTTTGAATTTGAAATCAAGGATCAAAAGGTTAGAGTTATAACTGAGACAACACGTCGTCATATCTCAAAGAATATGGGAACCATCTCAAATAAGTATGAAAGTTTAATATCTATTCCAAACTCATTTGTGATCTCTATTGAATCAAATGAATTAACGGACTTAGATAACATTATGTAGGTGTAGAATGAAAGAATTAGATTTAATTGAAACTGAAATAGAAATAAAGTATATCAAAGATACATTTGAAAAGAGTTTAGCGAAGAAGCTCAACTTAATAAGAGTATCTGCGCCACTATTTGTAACTCATGAATCAGGACTTAATGATAACTTAAATGGAGTTGAAAGAACTATTGATTTTGATGTTAATGGTGTAACTCTTGAAATCGTTCAATCTCTAGCTAAATGGAAAAGAGATGCACTTAAAAGATATAACTTTGAGGTAGGTTCAGGATTATACACTGATATGAACGCTATTAGAAGAGATGAAACACTAGATAACCTTCATTCAATTTATGTAGACCAATGGGACTGGGAAAAGATTATAAGTGAATCAGATAGAAATAAAAGATATCTCTTTAAGACTGTTAAACAAATCTACAGTGTTATCTATAAACTATCAGTATTAATGAATAAGAAATATGGTTATGAATATAACCTTACTAAAGATATTCATTTTGTATCTGCTAAAGATTTGGAAAATATGTATCCAGAAGAGACTCCAAAGATGAGAGAATACTTAATCACCAAAGAGTATAGAGCGGTATTTATTTATTCTATTGGATGGCCTTTAAAGAATAAGATGCCTCATGATGGACGTGCCGCCGACTATGATGACTGGAAACTTAATGGTGATATTATTTTATTTGATGATGCGATTGATTCACCAATTGAACTCTCATCAATGGGTATTAGAGTGAATAAAGAATCACTCGTTAAACAATTAAAACATAAGGGTGAACTTGATAAACTAAATAATCCATATTGTACAAACATTATGAATGATAATCTCCCTCAAACAATCGGTGGAGGTATCGGTCAATCAAGACTCTGTATGTTCTATTTAAAGAAGAAACACATCTCTGAAGTTCAATCATCTTATTGGACTGATGAAATCAAAGAAGAATTAAAATCTAAGAATATTAATGTATTATAAAGAGTTATTAGAAATTTATCTAATAACTTTTTTATTTATATACTAAAATATAAGTATAAAACACATTAATAATAGGAGATATTATGCAACATTTATTAAGCGCTGGTGAATTACTAGATAAAGATGGTAATCCAAGTTGCTTTCTTAAAATCAAGCATAGAGACAGAACCCATTCCATATAGTGAGTTATCATCTATCGTGAATGCGACACCTTTTT
>JAILNJ010000127.1 GCA_024691665.1 Gammaproteobacteria bacterium
TAATAACCTTAAGAATCTCGCAGCTATTTTATCTACGCATGACTTAGATTATGATGTATTTGGAGTATCATATTATCCTTATTGGCATGGTACTCTATCTAATCTAAGTAGTGTGCTCGATTATATAGGCAATACATATGATAAATATGTAATGGTAATGGAAACAAGTTATGCAAATTCATTAGATAATTATGATTTCCACAATAATACATCTCTAGATACTGGCTATACTAAACCTCATGATTATACTCAACAAGGCCAGTATGATCAAATATATGATGTGATAAAAGCTATATCTTCATTAGATAAAGGACTAGGCGTCTGCTATTGGGAAGGAACTTGGATTGGTGTTGGTTATACTTCATATGAAGAAAACCAAGTTAAATGGGAAACATATGGTTCTGGTTGGGCATCAAGTTACTCAGCTGAATATGACCCTAATGATGCTGGACGTTACTATGGAGGATGCGCAATAGAAAACCAAGCATTCTTTGATAAAGATGGTTATGTATTAAACTCAATAGATGTATTCAACCAGCCAAGAGGCATAACTAAACCAAAAACTATTTCACTATTATCTAATGGTTCATTTGAAGAATCGTGGGATTTAAGTCCTTGGGCTTTAGAAAGAGTAGAAGGAACGATGGATACAGTTCAAATAAGTAACTCTGAACATTATGATGGTGAAAGAGCTTTAAATGTATATAGCACTGAAGCTGCATCTATTAAATTAACTCAAACATTTACTAATGCCCCAGCTGGTTATTATACGTTGCGTGCGAGCACTATGGGTGGCGCATCAAGTGAGGGGTATGTATATATACAAGTATTTTCAAAAGATAAGCGAATTGGTGAAACTTCATTTATGATTATTGGCTCAATGAAATGGATGTCGCATGAAACAAATTTTGATTCTTTAGACTCTTTTGAAGAATTGAAACTGGTGATCTATGTGGTATTTACAGCACCAGAATCATGGGCATTTATTGATAATATTAAGTTTACAGTTGAAGCGTATAATTAGTTATTTCAAGGCAAAATTATAAAGATAAGATACAAAACAGGTCAAAATGTTTTGTATCTTTTTTATAAAGAAAAATGTGTTTCACTTAAAGTCTCAACTATTATATAATAATAGTATGAGAAAGATCACATTAAAGAAAAGATTTGGTGCTCTAGGAAAAGATCTAGACGTTAAAGTAATGGTTAATGGACAAATAATCTCTGAGCTTAAAGTGGGGGAGGAAGAAAAATCTATTGAAGTATACAATGGCTCTCAGGTTGTAGTTTGTCAGGTTGAAGATGAAGATAAGAACATTTACCGTTCAAATTCATTCTTTTTAACTGGCTCAAAAAGCGCAGTTGCATTCCTTGATATTAATGGAATGAGAATAAATATAAAGGAAAGATAGTATTATGGCTGAAAAAGAAATCGTAAAACTTCAAACTGAAGATGTAATAATGTGGGAAGGAAAACCTATCGCAGATGGAGATAAACCATTAAGAAAGAAGGTTGTTAAACTTGCGAAGATTATTGGTGGACCTTCTGGAATGCTTAATAAAATAGATGCTAATGCTCCTGAATACTATTCACTCGCAGGATCACTAACTGACGAAGAATGTGATTTTTGTATTGCTATTGGTTTAAGAAAGATTAGAAGAGATGACTATCTAGCTGAAAAGCTTGGATGGACAATAGAGAAGACTAGAGAAGTTGGTCACCATTTAGCGTGGCTTGGTACTGTTAGAGAAGATTTATTTGAAAATGATGGTCATTTTGAATACTTCCTTCCTATCTTTGCGCCAGGGCTTCTTGAGATTATGGTTGTATCGCCTAACGCTGAAAACCATCCTGAAATTAGACGTGCATTTAACCAATATACTCACGATAGACTAAAAACTATGGGCCCAATGATCCCAGATGGATATGGTCTAATGAGAGTTATTCCTATCACAAGAGCTCTACCTAAAGGTGAGCCAGTAGATGATAGAGATAACCTTGATTACTATTTAAATAAATATGATTATTTCTCAGTTGGTGAATGTTCATGTAGAGTATCTAGATCATCTATGGGTGATGGATGTGGACACCTTCCTAATGATAGATGTTTAAAACTTGGTAAAGCTGCGAAGTACTTTGTAAGAACTGGCAAAGATAGAGAAATTACTAGAGAAGAAGCTTATAAAATCTTAATGGATTGTGAAGATGAAGGATTAATGCATTGTATTCCTAATATTGAATCTATCAAAGATGGTAATACTACTGCAATCTGTGACTGCTGTGGTTGTGCTTGCTTTGGTCTTCGTCCAGTTGAAGAATTTAAGACTACAGATGCTGTCGCATCTAACTATAGATCTGAAATCAATCCACTTAATTGTGTTGCTTGTGGTAAGTGTGTTGAAAACTGTCCAACTAACGCAATTAGACTTGGTGTTAAACTTAATGAATGCACTAAGACTAAGATTGAATTCTCTCATCCACTATCTAAGAATACAGTAGCTAGAGCTGAAAGAAATATCGACTATAGATTTAATAGAGAAAATGTAATCCCTGAGACAGGTACTGCACCTTGTAAGACTTGGTGTCCTGCACATATCTCTATTCAAGGTTATATTAAGATGGCTTCAGAAGGAAGATATACTGAAGCTTTAGAATTAATTAAGAAAGATAACCCATTCCCTGCAGTATGTGGTAGAATCTGTAACCATCCTTGTGAACTTCATTGTACAAGACGTGATGTAGACCAAGCTATCGCTATTGATGATATTAAGAAATTTATCGCTGAAAAGGATTTAAATGCTGAAACTAGATTTATTCCTAAGAAGATTCACGATTATTCATCTAAGAAGATTGCGATTATCGGTGCTGGACCTTCAGGACTTTCTTGCGCATATTACTTAAGTTTATATGGATATGACATCACAGTATTTGAAAAGGAAGAAAAGTTAGGTGGTATGCTTACACTTGGTATTCCTAACTTCCGTCTTGAAAAAGATGTGGTTGAAGCTGAGATTGATATCTTAAGAGAACTTGGTGTTAAGTTTAAGACTGGATTTGAAGTAGGAAAAGATGCTTCTATCGATGAACTTAGAAGAGAAGGATTTAATGCATTCTATGTAGCTATTGGTGCACAAAACTCAAGAAAGCTTGGTTTAGATGATGAAGAAAATGAAAATATCCTTGGTGGAATTGATTTCTTAAAAGATATCAATTTAGGTAAGGGTAAGAAATTATCTGGCACAGTTGTAGTGGTTGGTGGCGGTAACGTCGCAATGGATGTTGCAAGAGCTGCTATTAGACAAGGTGCTGATAAAGTTAAATTATTCTGTCTTGAAAAGAGAGAAGAAATGCCATCAGCTGAAGATGAACTTGAAGAAGCAATCGCTGAAGGAATTGAAATCAACAACTCTTGGGGACCTAAATCATTTAAGGTTGAAGATGGCGTTCTTAAAGGTATTGAATTCAAAGCTTGTACAAGCGTAAAAGATGAAAATGGTAGATTTAATCCATCATATGATGAATCTAATACTCAAGTAGTTGAATGCTCATGCGTACTTGAAGCTATTGGCCAATCATTCGCTTATGGTAACCTCTTCATGGGTACTAAAGTTGAAATCTCAAGACGTGGTACAGTACTTGCTGATCCATTCACAAGACAAACTAATGAACCAGATATCTTCGTTGGTGGTGATATCTTAAATGGTCCATCATTCGCAATCAATGCTATCGCTGATGGTAAAGAAGCTAGTATTTCAATCCATAGATTTGTATGGCCTGGACAACTTCTTGATGCTGGACGTGATAGAAAACTCTATACTGAACTCAATCATACTAATATCGACTTAAATGGCTTTGATAAAGCTAAAAGAGAAGTACCAAAGAATTTAAAAGTAGATACTAAGAGTTATAAAGATAATAGAGGAATCCTCACAGAAGAACAAATCAAGAAAGAAGCTTCACGTTGTCTTTCTTGTGGTAAGGCAGTAGTTGACCCTAATATGTGTGTTGGTTGTGGACAATGTGTACTTCAATGTAAGTTTGATGCTGCACATCTGGTTAAGAAGAGTAGTATCTACGCAACTAACTTTGATACACTCCTTCCAAAAGCTATGGGTCACACACTTAAACGTGGTATTAAGATTGCTGCCAATGCTTTAAAGAGAGAATAATTATGCATGAACTTGGTTATGCTACTGAAATAGTCGCAACCCTTGAAGAATACATGAAAGAAAATAATCTCAAAAAGATTCATTCAATAACTTTAACTGTAGGTGAAGCTACAGGCGTACTTCCTCATTATATGCATGAGTGTTGGCCTGCGGCTATCGAAGACACAGTATTAAAAGATACTACACTTAATATCAACTATATTAAGGTAGTAGGAAGATGCAGAGAATGCGATGAACTATTTGAAGTATCAACTAATTTTGGAAGATGTCCAAAATGTAAGTGTGAAGAATACGATATGACAAATGGTTATGAATTTGAGATTACAGAAATAAAAGCCGAATAAATTTAAACGTGTCGAATTCGACACGTTTATTTTTTTATATATGTCCAAAAAATGTCCGGTATCGATAAGGTATCTTGATATTGATTAGATTTTTGACTATAATAAATGTGCCTATCTAAATATGGCTCCAATTTAATTTTTTCAAAATGGTGTATGGGACATCATTAACATGATCAAGGAGGATATTATGGATAGACAATTAAAAACCGTCGATGAAATTACATCTTGCATCAAAAATGCAAGAAAGTCATGCCAAATGACTCAAGAAGAAGCCGCTTATAAATTAGGCTATAGCGAAAGACAATATAGACGTTTCGAAACCGAAGGTGTCTATGATATCTTAACTATTAATGAAATAGCGAAACTCTTCAACATCGACATAATTGACATCTTATTTGCGTAAATAAGATGTTTTTTTATTTAATCGGACATACTGCGGCCTTAAAAGATTATTGATTAAGATTTATAATAATTACGTAAATTAAATAAGTATTTGCACCTCGGTGAAGTCACCTTGCTGGTGGCCGAGGCCCAACCATAAGAATTATTAATATGGGATACTGTATTAATAATAAGACCTTGGGGTATTCGCCTTTAATTAGACGCTGTGGCTGGTGTCGCAAGTAGTTCTTCGATG
>JAILNJ010000129.1 GCA_024691665.1 Gammaproteobacteria bacterium
ATATAACTACATCTTTATAAGAAGAAGTAATCTCAAGAAGTCTTCCTGATGTCTTATCATGAAGAGTTACTTTTAGAGGTTCTTCGCCACTAAAGATATGATCATAACCATGAGTTACGAGTTCTCTAATTTCTCTATCCTTTAAATGAGTACCAATCTTTTTAGGTTCCCTAAAATCAAATTCTTTAGGAACATCAATGAATCTTTCAAGAATTAAGTCTTCGTCCATAAGTCCAACTTTTTCTTTGTTTATAGTTAAATATTCATCTTCAATAGTCCTTGATAAATTTCCAGATAAGTTGAAATAAGAATGGTTAGTGATATTTAAGACAGTATCTTTAGATGACATCGCAAGATATCTTACATTAAGAGTATCTTCATCTTTATAAAGTGTATAAACTACTCTTAAATCTAAGTCTCCTGGGAATGAATCTTCCATATCCTTAACGTGAATAGAATAAGTAACGACAGTCTTATCTTCATAGTCATCAATATTATAATCAAAGATTTGATGAGCTAAAGTATGGAAACCTGAATGAAGAAGATTAGCTCCATCATTAGGTTGAATACGATAAGGTATGTCTCTAATCTTAAATCTCGCATCTTTTAGACGTCCTGCGACTCTTCCCACAGTTAAACCATAGAATTTAGGATTATTGTAGTACTTAATCATGATAGGACTAAGAGTAACTGTCTCAGTCACTCCTCTTTTATCAACTGAGCCAATTTCATAGATAGAAGCCCCGTAATTTGAAAGGATTACGTGGAAATTGTCTCGGTTGTAAAACTCAATGAATTTTAGATTGTTTGGATGAATGATTACTTTATACATAATTACCTCAAAAATTGTATTTATTTTTCAAAAAGTCCATTAAAAACTACAATTTTTTACTTTTTTCACTTAAAGTATAACACTATTTTTTATAATATGATATGATTATTTTAAAAGAGGTGAAAAAATATGAAAGTACTAATCACAGGTGGAGCTGGTTATATTGGCTCTTGTTGCACTGAAATTTTAAGTAAAACAGACGAAGTTGTCATTGTTGATAACTTAGAAAGAGGACACTTAGATGCTATAAAAGGATTTAAGTTTTATAACGTTGATATAAGAGATAAAGAAGCTCTAGATAAAGTATTTAAAGCTGAAAAGTTTGACGCTGTTATTCATTTTGCGGCTAAAAGCCAAGTAGGTGAATCTTGTGAAAAACCATATGAATACTTTATTAATAATGTATATGGTACTTTAGAACTCTTAAAAGTAATGGTAGATAATAATGTAAAGAAGATTGTCTTCTCATCAAGCGCTGCTACTTATGGTATGCAAGATGTGAGTGTTATTGATGAATCACTCCCATTTAACCCATCAAGTCCATATGGTGATACTAAATGTATGATGGAACAAATCATGAAATGGTTTGATAAGGCATATGGAATGAAATATGTTGCACTAAGATATTTTAATGTATGTGGTGCACTTGATGATGGATCTAAAGGCGAAGATCATAGACCAGAAACACACTTAATTCCAATCGTGCTTGATACAGCACTTGGCTTAAGAGCTAAACTTCAAGTATTTGGAGATGACTACAATACTAAAGATGGAACAAACGTAAGAGACTATATCAACGTTGTTGATTTAGTTGATGCTCATGTTAAAGCCTTAAGATACTTAGAAAAAGGAAATGAATCTAATTTCTTTAACTTAGGCACAACTACTGGTTCATCTAACCTTGAAATTATTAAGACAGTAGAAAAAGTATCAGGTAAAAAAGTTAACTTTGAAATTGGACCAAGACGTCCTGGAGATCCTGATACATTAGTTGCATCAGCTAAGAAAGCAAAAGAAGTATTAGGTTGGGAACCTAAACACACTTTAGAAGATTCAATCAAAGCCGCTTTAAAGTTTAAAGAAAACTATCCAAACGGTTATAGTAAGTAGGTATTATTATGAATTGTCCTCATTGTGGAACTCAAAATGACAATTTTCAAACTATTTGTATGTCTTGTGGCGAACCTTTAACACCAGGTTTATTCTCATGCCCAATTTGTGGCAAAGTATTAAAGGTTGAAGATAAAGTTTGCCCAAGATGTAAGACAAAGATTTATGAACACGTTTCAAATGAAGAAAAAGAAGCGACTAAATGGATATTTGGTACTACTCCTAAATTTATTGGTAGTGCTCCAGCCGCTTTCGCTATTAATATAGTATTATTTATTCTTCAGTTATCTTTTATGGTAACTTATATCGTACTTAATTATGGTAATATTCATAATTTATCATTCAATATTGTGGGCTTATCAATAGCTCTCTTAATTGCATTTATATCTTTAATGGCAAGAGGTACATTAAATACAACTGGTAATCCAGATAAACTTGAAAAGAGATTATCTCTAATCAAGGCAACTACTGCGACATCTATTATCTCAGACCTCTATGTATTCTTATTTGTAATACTCCCTGAGTATCTTACAAATACTAAGTTTGTCACATATTTTAAGATATATTTTGTATTCTATATAGTTGCTACGACACTCTGTTTCGCGCTCCTTCCAATCTTATTTAAGAAGGCTAGAATCAGAACTAGATAACTAAAAAACGTTTTCATAATGCACTCTATAATTAATTTTAAAAAATATAGTGTATACTATATTCAATAAAAAAGACACATAGGACCATCGCCAAGCGGTAAGGCAATAGGCTCTGACCCTATCATTCGAAGGTTCGAATCCTTCTGGTCCTGTGGAAGGGGTATTATGGTATTTGGACACAATGTAAATAAGTACTATTTAAGGTACTGGTATCTTTATTTACTTGGCATCCTAGCACTCATAGTTGTAGACTATGCGAACTCTGTTATTCCACCACAAATCATTTCTAAGATTATTGATGGCCTAAACGGTGAGCTAGACATGACAAGAGAAGTCTTTGTGAATACTGAACTAAATCCGCTAATTATTAAATTAGTGGTAATTTTGGTTGTTTCATTTGTATGCCGTGCCCTTTGGAGAATAGGATTCTTTGGTGTAGGCTTTAGAGCCGCTAGAGATATGAGACATGACCTCTTTAAAAAGAGTTTAACTCTCTCACAATCATTCTATTCAGATAATAAAGTTGGAGGACTCATGAGTTACTACATCAATGACGTCCAATCTGTAAGAGAATCTTTAGGTTGGGGAACAATGATGGTATTTGATTCATTCTTCCTAATTCCTATGGTTTTATACAATATGTTTAGAGTTAACTGGCTCGTAACATTACTCTGTCTAATTCCGCTCATTCTAATCGCTGTTCTTGGTGGACTCGTTGGAATGTATATGGAAAAGAAGTACAAAGCTAGACAAGATTCATTCGAAAGATTATCTGATTATACTCAAGAATCTATTAGTGGTATTAGAGTAGTAAAAGCTTTTGTTAGAGAAGCACAAGAATTAAGAGATTTCCAAAAGATTAATAAGAATAACGAAAAAGTAAATATTGAATACTTAAAGTTATCCGTATTATTCAATGTCCTAGTAGAAGTATTAATCTGGACTGTATATTTCTTAATTGTAATATTTGGTTCATTATTTGTTTTAGGTCAAACAAGTAATGAAGGATTAAATGGCTTAACAGTCGGTGAACTAACAGAACTTGTAGCATACTTCGATACTCTCCTTTGGCCAATGTTCGCGATAGGTGATATCATCAACATGCATTCAAGAGGAACTGCATCACTCAAGAGACTAGATTTCATCTTAGATCAAAAGAGTGACTTAATTGAAAAAGAAGACGCAGTAGAACTCAAAGATTTCAAAGGAAATATTAAATTTGATCACTTAAGCTTTAAGTATCCTGATTCAAAGGATATCTATGCGCTTAATGATGTTAGTTTTGAGATTAAAGCTGGTGAATTTATCGGTATTATTGGAAGAACCGGTTCATCTAAAACTACACTAGTTAATCTACTACTTAGACTTTATAATATCGAACCTAATGAGATATTCTTAGATGGCATTGATATTATGGACTATAAGATTAAAGATGTTAGAGACTCAATTGGTTATGTTCCACAAGATAACTTCCTCTATAGTGCATCGATCGAATCAAACATCGCATTCTCAACTAATGATCCTGACCAAGATAAGGTAAGAAAAGAAGCGAGAATCGCTGGAGTTGATTCAGACATTATGGCATTCCCTAAGACTTATGAAACTAAGTTAGGTGAAAGAGGTGTATCTGTATCAGGTGGACAGAAACAAAGAATCTCAATCGCAAGAGCCCTCTATAAGGATCCTAAAGTATTAATCCTTGATGACTCACTTAGTGCGGTTGACACAAAGACTGAAGCTGACATCTTAAAATACTTAAAAGAAGATAGAAAAGGCAAAACTACAATTCTTATCGCTCATAGAGTTTCATCTATTAAAGACGCAGATAAGATCTTAGTTTTAGGAGATAATGGAACTTTATCAGGTTTCGGTACTCATGAAGAATTAATTGAGAATAATGAAATCTATAAAGAAACTTATCGTCTTCAAAAATTAGATGAAATCGGAGGTGTATCACATGAGTAAGAAGAAACGCGTGAAAGACATCTACGAATTTGATGATTCAAGAAAGATTAAAGATGGTATTCTCTTTAAGAGATTACTAAAATATTCACTTAAGTATTGGAAGCAATTCCTCTTCATTATTCCAAGTGTACTTGTATCAAGCTTCCTTGTAGCTTATCTTGCGGTATTCTTTGGACAAATTATGGACCTTCTTAAAGAAGGTGTAGAATTCAAACAAATAATGGTGAAAGGATACTTAATTATTGGTTCTATCACATTATCATTTGCCTTAACTTATGTGAGAGGCTTAATGCTTAATAAGATAGGTCAAAGAATATTAGTTGATTTAAGAAGAGAACTCTTTAGTCATATCGAATTACTATCTTTAAAAGAGTTAGATAAAACTCCAGTTGGAACATTTGTCACAAGAGTATGTAATGATACAAACTCACTCTCAGACTTATTCACAAATGTTCTAATTAGTTTTGTATCTAATACAGTAACTATGATTTACGGTATCATCTTAATGTTTGTAACATCATGGTTACTATCATTAATCGTACTCTCAGTACTTCCAGTACTAGTAGTTGCGACTATTCTATTTAGAAAGGTATCTAGAACTCAATTTAGAAAAGTTACTTATAATAACTCTAAACTTAATGCCTTCTTAAGTGAAAACTTATCAGGTATGAAGATTACTCAAATCTTTAATAGAGAAGATAGAAAACAAGAAGAATTTGATGAATTAAGTGAAAGACTTATGAGAAGTCATAGAACATCTACATTAGTCTTTGCTTTCTTTAGACCATTCATCTATATTATTTATTTCGCTGCGACTATCTTAATCTTCTCAGTAGGTTCTAGATTTGTCCTACAAGATATAATCACTGTCGGATTCTTATATTCATTCTATCAACATATTCAAAGCGTATTTAACCCTATTCAAAATATCGCTCAACAATATAACACAATGCAAAGTGCCTTTGCGAGTGCTGAAAAGATCTTCACTATTATGGATACTAAGTCATCAATAGTAATGAATGAATCTCCAGTTCTTGCTGATAACTTTAAAGGTGAGATTGAATTTAAGAATGTATCATTTAAATATGATAAAGACGCAGAAGATTATATTATAAGAAACGTTTCATTCCATATTAATCCAGGACAAGTTGTGGCCTTTGTTGGACCAACTGGTGCGGGCAAGACAACTATCCTTTCACTCATCATGAGATATTATGATGTTGATGAAGGTGAAATCTTAATTGATGGAGTAAACGTTAAGGATTATGATATCTATTCTTTAAGAAAGAATATTGGTGAAATGCTTCAAGATGTGTTCCTCTTTACTGGTACAGTTAAAGAGAATATTACATTAAGAGATGAAACTATTACAGATGATGCTGTATTTGAAGCATCTAAGTATGTTAACGCTGATAGATTCATCAATAAGCTTCCAAATAAATATGATGAAATAGTTAAAGAAAGAGGTAATAACTACTCACAAGGTGAACGTCAATTACTCTCATTTGCAAGAACTATCGTTCATCATCCTAAGATGATTATTCTTGATGAAGCTACATCTAATATCGATACAGAAACAGAAGTATTAATTCAAGATTCACTCAACAAGATTAAGACTATTGGTACAACTATTATGGTTGCACATAGACTATCAACTATCCAACACAGTGACTTAATTATGTTCCTTGAAAATGGTAGTGTTGTTGAGGCTGGAAGCCATCAAGAATTACTTAAACTTAAGGGAAGATATTATCAACTCTTTAAATTACAATACGCTAAATAGTATTATAGGCAATCAGCCATTTGGTTGATTGCCTTATTTTATTTTGCTAATTTATCAGAATATGGAACGTGCATTTTTTTGCACATTGCTTATATCACACTCATTATCATCTATAATATTTTTAATGTGTTTTAATATATACTATCTTCACATATTCTTCAATAATCTTGATTAATTGTAGCATTTTTCTTTATACATATATTCTTTTATTTAATAAAAGGTTATAATAAATACAAAGAAGAAGTGCAATTAAAAAAAGGAGATAATATGCTATTTGGACCAGGCAGTGAGGCTGCAAAACGTGCAGTAGAAGAAGCGTTTAAACACGTTAGAACTACTGACAATTTTAATTGGACATTCATATTTATTCTTGCGGTAGTATTCTATATCTACTGGACAGAAATCAAGAATAAAAATTATAAAGTAGTAATCGCAGGTGTTGCTTTATATTCGGTTCATTGGTTCTATGAAATAATGAACGCTATTATTGGTAAGGTTACTGGATATCCTTTATGGACTGTATCAGGCGATAGTTCAACATTTGTTCTATTAATTGGTGTATCTTGGGAACTATCTATGATGTTTAGTATCGCTGGTATGATTTCATACAAGATGCTTGGAGATGATCCTGATAAGAGATTCTTTAAAACTGAAAAGTTTAAAGGAATATCTATGAGATTAATTGGAGCTATTGGTATGGCACTCTTGTTCTCAGTAGTTGAAATATTCCTCGCAGGAACAACTAATGGTTCATTCTTATGGGTTTATAAATGGTGGGGTGCAATCCCAGTATTTATTACAACATATATTCCATTCTTCCTAGCATCTAACTATATTCCAGATATGAAACCTAAAACAAGAAATATCATTTTAATTGTTTTGGTGTCAGTTAATATCTTATTACTCGCTATATTAGTACCACTAGGAATCATTTAGGAGGCTTAATGGCAAAAGAAAAAATGAATAAATATCAGCCAAGGACTTTGGCTATCATCGCACTAACTATAATACTAGTATTAATCCCTGTTACTCTAGTATTAGATTTTGTTGCGATGCATGATGCGATACTCCAATTCATTGGAGGACTCTTTGTAGCTGTAATATTAACTATATTCTTAATGCTTGCATTCCTTGTAAGTTTAGTTTTAATCTTTGGAATTATCATCTTACAAAATAGAGGCTTCTGGCCACTTAAAGCTGCAATTAGTGTATTTAAAGAAATCATGGGTTCTATTGTAGTAGAAGAAAAAGCTATTCAACTATTTATTATCTTTAGAGCAATTATCATAGTAGTTTGTATAGCTGTAATAATTATTGCTTTAATCGCAAGAAGTAAAGTTAAGAAAGAAAATGTAGAACTCAAGACAAAAGAAATGAACAGTGCGCTTAGTAAAGCTAAAGGTGCGACTGTTCTTTCAATCATCGGACTAGTATTATCTGCTTTAATGATTTTACTTGTCTCATTATTATAACCAATAAAATATTTAGGAGGATAAATTTATGGAAATGAAGTTTTATCGTTGTAAACATTGCGGTCAAATCATCGCAATCGTAAAAGGAACTGGTGTAACACCTGTTTGCTGTGGAGAAGAAATGGTTGAGCTAAAAGCTGGATCAGTTGATGGCTCTAAAGAAAAACATGTACCAGTATATGAAGTAGCAAATAATAAAGTACATGTTAAAGTTGGTTCAGTTGAACATCCTATGACACCAGAACATTTTATTGAATGGGTAGCTATTCAAACTAAACTGGGCAATCAAAGAAAGGCTTTAAAACCTGGAGATAAACCTGAAGTATGCTTCTCACTCTGCGATAATGATGAAGTAGTAGCTGTATATGCATACTGCAACCTTCACGGTTTATGGAAAGCATAAGATGAAAGAAAACAAATACAAAGGCACTCAAACTGAGAAGAATTTACTTGCAGCATTTGCTGGTGAATCAGAAGCTAGAAATAAATATACTTATTTCGCATCTAAAGCAAAAAAAGATGGCTATGAACAAATCAGTGCATTATTCTTAAAAACTGCAGAGAATGAAAAAGAACACGCAAAACTCTGGTTTAAAGAATTAAATGGTATCGGAACCACTGAAGAAAACCTAGAAGCCGCAGCCGATGGTGAAAACTATGAGTGGACTGATATGTATGAAGAGTTCGCTCGTGTTGCAGAAGAGGAAGGCTTCCCAGAACTTGCAGAGAAGTTTAGAGGTGTTGCAGCTATTGAAAAACACCATGAAGAAAGATACCGTGCACTTCTTAAAAACGTAGAAATGCAGCAAGTATTTGAAAAGAGTGAAGTTAAAATTTGGGAATGTAGAAACTGTGGTCATATCGTAGTTGGTACTAAAGCTCCAGATGTATGTCCAGTATGTGCACATCCTCAAAGTTATTTTGAAATTAACGCAGAAAATTATTAAAAATTCTCTTTTTCACCTGATAGGCAGATTATTCTGCCTATCTTTTTATTTTATTAAGCATAAAAATTAAAAAAATTAATAATGTGATTAAAAAAATTAATTTTTGTTATTGACATTGTTAAAAATAGGGTTATAATAAAGGTGTAATAAGGAGGACTGTATGAAAAAACAAGTAATAGGCAAATGTCCAATATGTAATCATGATCTTTATGTTAAGACACTTAGATGTGAAGAATGTGAAACAGAAGTAACTGGAGAGTTCACATTATCCCCATTCGATTACTTAACAAAAGAACAAATAGAATTCGCATTAGTATTCATTCAAAATGAAGGAAATATTAAAGGTATTGAAAAGAGTTTAAATATTTCATACCCTACAGTAAAAAAGAATATAGATGATTTAGTAAGAGCTTTAGGATTTACTGTAGAAGAAGAAAATATGGTATCAAGAGATGATATCAAGAGAAAGTTAAAGAATGGTGAGATCACCTTTGATGAAGCTGAAGACCTACTAGGAGGTAACTTATAATGACAAAAGAACAATATTTAAATGAATTAAGTGATTTATTAGATTTAAATGATTTTTCTAAAGAAGAAAAACTAAGTATTATTCTTAAATATAGAAAAAGATATGAATTTGGTCTTGAATCAGAAATGACTGATGAAGAAATCATAAATATGCTTGGAACTCCAGCAGATGTAATCAATAAATACGTTAAGATCGAAGTTAAAGATTCTAAAGAACAAAAGAAGTTCGTTAACGAAGAAAAAGCTAACTATAAGAAAGGTTATAATCTAAAGATTAAAACTGTATCTGATGACATTGTTATGCTTGAATCAGAAGATGATGAATGCCATTTAGAATTTGATGGTGTTGACCTCACTATGTACAACATTGTTAACAACACAGAAGAAGGTGTAAAAGTTGATTATATCAAATCTAAATTCTTCGGTTTAAATAGAAGAAAAGGTGGAGTTATCACAGTTAGAGTTCCAAATGATAAAGTGTTTGATGAAGCAGAACTCTCATCAGTATCAGGTGATATTTCATCAACACTCATCAAAGCTAACAAACTTAATGTAGCAACTACATCAGGTGACGTTAATCTAATTGATGCTCAATCAAATGAAGAAGTACATATTAATACAGTATCTGGTGATTCATTAGTTCACCTTGTTAAAGGAACAAGACTTGCATTAAACACTGTGTCAGGAGATGCAAGGATTACTAAGGCAATCGTTAATAAGATCTCTATCAATACAGTATCAGGTGATGTATCAGTAGATGAATCAACAACTGATGATGTAAATGCATCATCAATCACAGGAGATATTTATATTTCTGGAAGGGAATTTAAAAGTTTATCAAAATCAATTAGGGGGTAATACTATGAACAACGAAATTACTTGGAGAAGCTATAAAGGTAGAATTATAGCTGCAACACCAATCTTATGCTTAATCGCATATGTCCTTGTAGGATTCCTTACTCATATTTGGGTTCCTACAATCGCAATTTTCTCTCTTATTGTAATAGTACCAATTGTACTCTCAGAAAATTTCTTATCATCAATGTTCCCAATTCTTGCAGTAGCGGGTTTCTTCGTTCTTGGATTCGCATATAACTTATGGCATCCAGGTTGGCTCCTTTTCTTAACTATCCCAGTTTACTACATACTCTTTGGACCATTCATGAGAAAGAATAGAGTTAAATAAATCAAAAGGAACACGGTTTAATTATCGTGTTCCTTTTTCTCTACATAATTTAAGAATTCAATTACATTCTTAATATATTCATCATGTGCTTCAAAATAAGTCATATGTCTAGATGGACTTAATATTGTCCATCTTTTATCTGTCTTAATGTTGTCATACATTAACTTATTTTGTAGTGGTGTAGATTCATCATCTGCACCACTTAAAATATTTACTGGGACATTGATTTTATCTAGTTTATCTAGATATTCATAGTTCTTTAGGTTACCCATAGGTTTAAATTCACATGGTCCCCAAGATGTTTCATATACTTCTCTACATTTAACTTTTTTACGTCTTAAACATAAAGGATCTTTCTTAGTAAACTTTGGCCATACATATTTATGATAGTAAACCATCATAGATTTATTAAATTCTTTAGATGAGTAATCATTCTTTTCAATTGATTCATTAATAACCTTTTGATCTCTAGGACTGAGGTAAGTAATAAGTCTCTTAGCTTCCTTTTCCCAGAGGGAAGCGCTCGCAAGAGTAGAAGATAGAGTTAAAGACTTTAGTCCAATTCTCTCTTTTCCACTACATGTATAAATGATTTCCAGCATACCACCCCAAGAGTGACCTAAGAGGTGATATTCTTTAATCTTTAAATAACTAATTAGGTTTTCAAGTTCTTTAACCCAAGTATCACTATTCCATAATTCTTTATGGCCTTCACCAATATATGATTTACCACATCCGAGTTGATCATACATAATAATTGGACGTTCATCAGCGTCACTTAATTCATCTAGAAGTTCTTGAGAATTGTGAGTAGAACCTGGCCCACCATGAAGAAGAATAAGTGGAGTCTTTTTATAGTTATATCCGACTATTCTTACATATGTCTTATATTCCATAAAAGGAATATATAATTGTCTAATCTTAGCCATTTTGTTTAACGATATTCCTTGCGATATATATTCCACAAGCACCGGCTTGGGCTAAACCTCTAGTGATACCTGCGCCATCTCCACCTACATATAAATTCTTAATACCTTTAACTTCGAGGGTATTAAAGATTTCAGGGTGAGCACTATAGTATTTAGCTTCAATTCCATAAAGGAGTGTATGAGAAGATGCGATACCAGGAGTGATATTATCAAGTACTTGAATCATTTCAATAATAGAACTTAATGTCTTTTGAGGCATACAGAGTGATAAGTCACCAGGCACAGCCTCTTTTAATGTAGGACGTACAAAACCTTCTTGAATACGTTTAGGGTTAGATCTACGGCCTTGCATTAAGTCGCCAAATCTTTGAACGATTACTGAACCACACGCAAGTTGGTTCGCAAGAGAAGAAACTTTGAGTGCGTATTCATTAGGTTCATTGAATGGTTCACTAAATCTATGTGAGACAAGAAGTGCGAAGTTAGTATTTTCACTACCTAGTGCTTCATCACTATATGAGTGACCATTAACGTTAACTATTCCTTTATAGTTTTCCATAACTACATGGCCACTTGGGTTTGCGCAGAATGTTCTGACTGTTGTATCAAGTGATGTATTATAAATGAATTTACCTTCATAAAGGTTCTTATTAATTTCTTCCATAATAACGTTAGTTGTTTCAACTCTTACACCAATATCTACTTGGTTTTGAGTGAACTTAACGCCTTCTTTAGATAATATCTTTTCAAGCCAAGTAGAACCTTCTCTACCCACAGCTAGAATTACGTTATTAGCTTCAATAACTTCGTTATCTTTTAGGATTACACCTTTAGCGATATTATCTACAATGATTACTTGTTGAACTTCAGTTCTAAACTTAAAATCAACACTATCTTTTAAATGGTTATAGATTCTTTCAAGAATCTTTAAGTTTTCTTCAGTACCTAAGTGTCTTACTTTACTTCTTAAGAGTTTAACTCCAACACTTGCGGCTTTCTTTTCGATTTCTTTAATCTTATCTGTGTATGGATCAGTTACTACATTTGTAGCTCCAAATTTTAGATTAATCTTATCTTCATAATTAATTAAATCTAATAATTCTGTGTCATCAATATAATCATTTAACCAACCGCCAAATTCTGTAGTGATGTTGAACTTACCATCAGAGTAAGCTCCAGCACCACCAAATCCATTGGTGATAGAACAAGCTGGGAAGCATTCTTGTCTTCCCTCTTTATTTACTGGACATTTATCTATTTTATGAAGTAATACTGGACACTTTCTTTGAGTAATCTCAAGTCCTTTATCTATTACTAATACTTTAAGACTTGGATTACGTTCTTTAAGCTCATAAGCACCAAGGTATCCACATGGTCCTGCGCCTACAATTATTACATCATATTTCATATAAAATCCTCCACACACAATATATATTATTACACACTTTTTTATAGAGAAAAGTGAAGAGCTCAAAATAAGAAAATAATTCTTAA
>JAILNJ010000131.1 GCA_024691665.1 Gammaproteobacteria bacterium
TTTGTATTTCTCATTAAACTCATCAAGAAAAGACGATACTTCTGAGTGATATTTATTAATCTCAGTATCAATATATCGTCCTTTAAAAGAGTAGTTAATAACTAAATACTCGATGATTATGAAAGATACAAGTACAATTAAAACAATCGAGAAGAGTTGTGTCTGGAATGACACATTATAAAAACCACCTCTCGATTTTTCATTTTTATTCTTTTTCAAATTTATATCCTATACCAAATATAGTTGTGATAGTTGCGTTTTCTCCAAGCATTTTTCTTAAGCTTTTAACGTATGTATCAATAATTCTGTTTTCAATACCTTTGTCTCCCCAAAGGATAAGAATTAATTGTTCTCTTGTGCAAGTCTTGCCAGCATTAAGCATTAAGTATTCAAGAAGCTTGAATTCAGTTTTAGTTAATTTAACTAATTGATCTTCAATATAGCATTCAAGATTATTTCTAATGAGTTTAATTTTACCAACTTGAAGGGTTTCTTCTCCGCCTCTTTCTTTAAGAGATTTTCTTCTTTCAAGTAAGTTTCTAGTCTTAGCGATTAGAATTGGAATTCTAAATGGCTTAGTAATATAATCATCTATTTGAAGAGTATATCCTTTTAGGATATCTTGTTCTTCAGATAGAGCACTCATCATAATAATTGGTGTATCGTGTTCTTGTCTGATTCTTTTAGCTACTTCGTATCCATCAAGACCCGGAAGCATAATATCAAGTACTACGATGTCAGGTAAAAATTCCTTAAAAATATTAAAACCTTGTAGACCGTCAAAGGCTACTTTTACCTCAAAACCGTCGTTTGTGTAGTATTTTTCTAAGATATATGCATATCTTGATTCATCTTCAATAATTAAAATTTTATTTGCCATAAATAAGTACCTTCCTAAAAAGATTATAATATAAAAAAGTATTTTCTTATCACAATAATTTTTAATTATTGCGATTTGGTGGTATTATTTAGTAGGTGAAAAAATGAAATATGACGCTATCGTTGTCGGTGCGGGACATGCTGGATGTGAAGCTGCACTAGCTCTCGCAAGACTAAATAAGAAGACAATTTTAATAACCGGAAATAAAGATTATGTCGCATCTATGCCTTGTAATCCATCAATTGGAGGGCCTGCGAAAGGTATCCTCGTTAGAGAAATTGATGCACTTGGTGGTGAGATGGGTGTTAACGCAGATAAGACTTATATTCAAATGCGTCTTTTAAACTCATCTAATGGACCAGCCGTTCAAGCACTACGTGCTCAATCAGATAAATATAGATATCATGATGAGATGCTTAAGGTAATTGAATCAACTCCTAACCTAACTCTAAAAGAAGCTTATGTTAAAAGACTATTAACTGAGAATAATAAGGTTAAAGGTATTGAGACAGAAGATGGAGAGTTTATAAATGGTGATGCAGTAGTTTTAACTACTGGTACATATTTAAACTCTATGATTTATATGGGACTTAAAGGTGAAGTATCTGGACCTGAAGGTCAAAAGACTTATTCATCTTTGTCTAATAATTTAAAAGAATTAGGATTTAAGATTTTAAGACTTAAAACTGGTACTCCTCCAAGAATTCTTGATTCATCAATTGACTTCAGTCAAATGATTGTGCAACCAGGGGATCAAGATAAGAGAGGTTTTTCAAGAAAGACAACTAAGTTTGTCCCACTAGATAAACAAGTACCATGCTATCTTATTCATACATCTAAAGAAACTAAAGATATTGTCTTTGATCATTTAGATGAAGCTCCAACTATGACAGGTGAAATCACAGGTATTGGACCTAGATATTGTCCATCTATTGAATCTAAATATGTTAGATTTAGTGAAAAAGAAGCTCACCAAATCTTCGTTGAACCAGTTTCGCTTGGTTCACATAAGATGTATCTTCAAGGCTTCTCAACTTCTATGCCTAAAGATGTTCAAGAATTAATGGTTAGATCTCTTCCAGGATTTGAACACGCTGAATTCATTGAATATGCATACGCAATTGAATATGATGCGATTGATCCACTTCAAATGAGAAGAAGCTTTGAATCAAAGATTATTGATGGCCTATTTACTGCCGGACAAATTAATGGTACTTCAGGTTATGAAGAAGCCGCAGCTCAAGGTTTAATGGCTGGAATTAATGCTGCAAGAAAACTTGATGGTAAAGAACCAATCATCTTAAAGAGAGATGAAGCATATATTGGTGTGCTCGCTGATGACCTTGTAACTAAAGGTGTACAAGACCCTTATAGAATGCTCACATCTCGTGCTGAATATAGACTTCTCTTAAGAGATGATAATGCTGAGACAAGACTTCTTCCTATTGGTCATGAAATTGGTCTTGTATCAGATGAAGACTATAATGAGTTCTTAAAAAGAACTTCATTAATGGAAGAAGAAAGACAAAGACTTGAATCAAACTATGTAACTAATTCAAAAGAAGAAAGTGATAGATGCGATGAACTAGGTGTATCACATGTATCAGTTAAAACATCTTTATTTGATTTATTAAAGAGACCTGATTATGATTATAAGAAGGTATTATATGTTAAAGGTATTGAACCTTTACTAGATGAAAAATATATTAATGAATTTGAAATATCTATTAAGTATGAAGGATATATTAAAAAATCATTAAAACAAGCTGAAGAATTAAGAAAGCTTGAAAATATTAAGATCTGGCCAGACATTGATTATGACAGTATTGTAAATATTGCATCTGAAGCTAAAGAAAAGCTAAAAGAGGTAAAACCAGAAACAATTGGTCAAGCATCTCGTATTAGTGGTGTAAATCCATCAGATATTAATATACTAATAATATATTTAAGAAGTAAAACTAAGGAATAATTATGATTAAAGAATTCATCGAAGATTTAAAAACACAAGGCATCGAACTTAATAATGATATGATTTCATCTTTTGATGAATTCTTTAATGATCTAGTTGAAAGAAACAAGATTACTAATCTAACTAGAATTGTTTCAGAAAAAGATGCGTATTATCTTCATTTTTATGATTCATTAATGGTTTCTAAAGGAATTGAAAACTATAACACTAAATTATTAGATATAGGATGTGGTCCTGGTTTTCCATCAATTCCACTCAAGATAGTATTTAATGATTTAGATATTACAATGATTGAAGCCACAAATAAGAAAGTAATGTTTGTGAATGAAGAAATAGAAAAGCTCCATCTAAATAATATTAGAATTAATCACTTAAGAGCGGAAGATTTTAAAGAATTTGATACATATGATTATGTAACATTAAGAGCGGTAGCTAGTGTAAAAGAACTTCTCCCATTTACAATTCCCTTTTTAAAGATTAATGGAACACTAATTATTATGAAGGGAGAAAATAAGGGACAAGAAGAATTAGAAGAAGCTAAATCTCTACTTAATAAATTAAATTCTAAGGTAGATAAAATCATTCCTTATAAAGTATTAGATAGAAACTATGAATTAATACTTATAAAGAAAATTGGTAAGACACCAAAGGGGTTCCCTAAACCTATACACAAATAATATGGATAAAGATTTTAGAATAAAAGAGGGTGATATTTATATTCTTAATAAAAATCACCCATGTGGTTCAAATAAATTTAAAGTATTAAAAAGTGGCATAGACACTGAGATAGAATGCCTAAATTGCGGTCATAAAATAACAATTGATAGGCTAAAATTAAGGCAATTTATTAAAAAGATTGTAAAATGTGAGTAAAAAGGTGTTGACATCACTTTTTACTTAATGTAAAATAATAAAGCGCGGTTTAAGAGACGCGCAACGGGCCTTTAGCTCAGTTGGTTAGAGCGCTTCTCTGATAAGGAAGAGGTCGGTGGTTCAAGTCCACCAAGGCCCACCATTAAAAATAACCCGTGTACATTGGAGGATTAGCTCAGCTGGGAGAGCATCTGCCTTACAAGCAGAGGGTCGGCGGTTCGAGCCCGTCATCCTCCACCAGAATGATGCCGAAATAGCGCAATTGGTAGAGCAACTGACTTGTAATCAGTAGGTTGTGGGTTCGATTCCTACTTTCGGCACCATTTTAAAATATACGACCCGTTAGCTCAGTTGGTAGAGCACTTGACTTTTAATCAAGGGGTCGGGCGTTCGAACCGCCTACGGGTCACCATCTTAATTTGATGCCTGAGTGGCGGAATTGGTAGACGCGAAGGACTTAAAATCCTTTGTCTGAAGAGGACGTGCCGGTTCGACCCCGGCCTTGGGTACCAAATAATTGGGGCATTAGCTCAGCTGGGAGAGCGCCTGCCTTGCAAGCAGGAGGTCATCGGTTCGATCCCGTTATGCTCCACCATTCTTTACAAAAACCTAGCCTTGGCGAGATAGCTCAATTGGCTAGAGCGTGCGGTTCATACCCGCAAGGTTGAGGGTTCGACACCCCCTCTCGCCACCAGATGGACCCATAGCTCAGTTGGTTAGAGCATCCGGCTCATAACCGGACGGTCCAAGGTTCGAGTCCTTGTGGGTCCACCACAAATTGAAATAAATCTTATGGAGAAATACCCAAGTGGTTGAAGGGTTCGGTCTTGAAAACCGATAGGGGTGTCAAAGCCCGCGGGGGTTCGAATCCCTCTTTCTCCGCCACTTATTTATATCGCGGGGTAGAGCAGTCTGGTAGCTCGTCGGGCTCATAACCCGGAGGTCGTAGGTTCAAATCCTACCCTCGCAACCAAGTAAATAATTAAGATAATGGTCCTGTGGTGTAGTTGGTTAACATGTCAGTCTGTCACACTGGAGATCGCGAGTTCAAGTCTCGTCGGGACCGCCATCTGAGGCTCGGTAGCTCAGTTGGTAGAGCAATGGACTGAAAATCCATGTGTCGGCGGTTCGATCCCGCCCTGAGCCACCATTTATAATGGAAAGTAAAAATGACCTTGAGTTTAATGCTTAAGGTCTTTTTTATTGCTGTTTTAGATATGTGTGTGATATCATAACAACATGAATACAAAGAATATATTAAAATTTATCGACTCAAGAAAAGTAGCTTTCATCGCTTCTATCGATGAAAATGGATTTCCAAATATGAAGGCAATGCTTCCTCCAAGAAAAAGAGAAGGACTTACTTTCTATTTTACAACAAACACATCATCATTAAGAGTAAAACAATATAGGAATAATCCAAAAGCATCTATCTATTTTTATAGAAAAGGATTATTTGTTTATACTGGAATAATGATGGTTGGTACTATGGAAGTACTTGAAGACCAAGAAAGTAAAAATATGATCTGGAGAAAAGGAGACACTATGTATTATAAAGAAGGTGTTACTGATCCTGATTACTGTATTCTTAAGTTTACTGCGAAATCAATGAGAATGTATAGAGATTTAAAAACTGAAAACATTGATATAAGTAAAATATTTATATTTTAATAGTTCAGTTGCTTACAATTTGTAAGCAACTGAGATGGAGTTATATGAGTACACAAGATTATTTAGAATATGTATTAGAACTTTTAAGAGAAGTAGATGGTATAACATATAAAAAGATGATGGGGGAGTATATTTTATATAAAGATGGAATAATTTTTGGTGGAATATACGATAATAGATTTTTAGTAAAGAAAGTAAACTCAATAATAGATTATGAGTTTAAAGAAGAAACACCTTATCCAGGGGCTAAATCCATGTATTTAATTGATATAGAAAACCCTAAGGAAATAGAAGAAATAGTATATAAAATTTTAAAAGACCTTAAGTAATTTAACTTAAGGTTTTTTATTTAATTTCTTTAAAAATTTTTTACTTTTTTTGTTGACATAGTTATATACCTCGTGATATGATGTATTCCGTAAATGGAGGTATAGTATGGATGCCCAACTAAGAAGAGGTGTTTTAGATGTTTGTGTCCTAGCCGCTATTAAGAATGAAAACTCATATGGCTATAAGATAATCAAAGATTTAAAACCAGTTATAGAATTATCTGAATCAACTCTTTATACAATCCTTAAAAGACTAGAAGATTCTAAGATGCTTGTGGTTAAGTCTGTGGAATTTGAAGGTAGACTTAGAAAGTATTACCATATAACGCCCGCAGGTCTTCAGCGTTTAGAAGAATTTAAGAATGAATGGAAAGAGATGATGAGTATTTATGCATTTATTGTGGAGGCAGATTTGAAATGAAGAAACAAGAATTTTTAAATGAACTTAGAAGACAATTAAGAGGTCTTCCTCAAGATGAAATAGAAAATCGTGTTAGTTTCTATGAAGAAATGATCAACGATATGATTGATGAAGGTAAAACTGAAGATCAAGCTATTATTGAAATTGGAACTGTTGATAGCGTAGTTAGTGAAATTGCAAAAGACACTCCGTTTAAGACAGTAATTAAAGAAAGATATAGACCTAAAAGATCACTTACTGCACTTGAGATTGTATTACTAGTTTTAGGATTCCCTCTATGGTTCCCACTACTAGTTACATTCTTTACACTATGTCTTGTAGGATACATCCTTGAATGGGTGCTTGTAATTGTAACTTATGCAGTAGAAGCAGCATTAATTGCAGCAGGTGTTGCAGGAATAGCTACATTCTTTGTATATTTAGCTAACTCAAATCCTGCTATCTGGATGCTTGGTGCAGCACTTCTCTCATTAGGCGCAGCATTCCTATTCATCTTTGTATGTATCGGTGCAACAAAATTATCAATTAGATTATCTAAAGCAATAGCTACTGGAATAAAAAAGAGCTTTATTAAAAATGGAGGTAGAGCATAATGAAAAAAGGTTTAGTCGCATTACTCGTTATTGGAATTATGTTATTAGTTGTAGGTGGTATTATGTTTGGTGTTAGTTTCTCTAAAGCCAAGATCCATACCACTCAAATAGATAGAACAGAAAATGTTGAAGCAGAATTTACAAATATAAATATTAATACAACAATTACTGATGTTGAATTTAAAGTATC
>JAILNJ010000132.1 GCA_024691665.1 Gammaproteobacteria bacterium
TTATCATGGTATTCTTTTGAGAGTCTAATAATTTCATCACTAAAGAGTGATGCATAAGTAATCTGAATAGTAGTCTTAAGTCCATATTTATGGGCTGTGTCTTGTTGGAACTTAAAGATATCTAAAGACTCATCTCTAGTATCTTCATTCTTTCCCCTGGCATTTTTTGAATACTCGGGGGAAAGTTCAGGTCTGTGTATAATATTTACAACGAACTCGTTTTTCATATTTTTTTCCTATTTAGCTTTTATTGCAACAATTGTTTGGAATGGATTAATTGTTTCAACGCCTAATACATCTGTATCCTTTAATAGACCAAGAGTATCAAGGTAGATAGTATAACCAGTAAGGTCATATGTTGTTTCTTCATTTAAACCATTCTTATGAATAACTATAGTTTCAAAATCTGATTCACTACTTTCAAGTTTATATGAAATCATTGATCTACCTTCAGATACAATAACATTAAGTTCTGATGTATCAGTTAAATGAAGTGTGGCGAAATTAATCTTCATTAGAATTAATTGGCAATAATTTAAGAACATATCATAGTTCTTAATCTTAAGTGAATAGTCTAATTCATTAATTTTGTATGAAGCATTATAAGAGTTAGAGTTTCCACCCTTAGTTCTTAAGAATTCTTCACCAGATAATATGAATGAAGTACCTTGAGATGTAAGAACAATTGCGTTAGCAAGCATTGACATCTTCTTATTTACATCTGGTGCATATACACCAGCAGCTTTAAATCTATCACTTAATGTATAGTTATCGTGGCAAGTTGCATAAGTGATTGATTTGTCTGGACCAGCAAGTACTAATGTACCCTTTACTGTATTACCTTTAATACCACCAGCAAGAGCATCAAAGTTAGTTGAAATTCCTGATTGAGTATTAGAAATCCAAGATAATGCGCTCTTATCAGATAGGCCACCCTTAACGAGTTCATCTCTGATCTTATCGTTAAATGCACCAAAGCCAACGAATGATCTTTCATTATCTTGTACAGCTTGTTTAGATGATTGGAGTCCTGATGTTCCACCAGTCCAAGGTTCACCAAAGATTACTGCATTAGGATTAACCTTTTCGCATTCAACTACGAGTTTATCCATAGTTTCAATATCATGTAAACCCATAAGGTCAAATCTGAATCCACCAAGTTTATATTCACCTAGCCAGAATGTAGTTGAATCAATCATAAACTTTCTAAACATTAAATGATCAGATGCAGTTTCATTTCCGCAACCAGACCCATTATATAAAGAACCATCTGATTGATATCTAAAGTAATATCCAGGCATTAAGCAATCAAAGTTAGATCTAACTGCACCATTAACGTGGTTATATACAACGTCCATGATGATATTGATTCCTGCTTTGTTATATGCTTGTACTACTTTCTTAAATTCAATAATTCTTGCATATCCATCATAAGGGTCTGATGAATATACACCTTCAAGTGTGTTGTAGTTGAGTGGGTTATAACCCCAGTTAAACACTGGGTTAGTTTCATCGTTAGCTTGATCGAAAATTGGGAGTAATTGTACAGCATTAACGCCTAATTCTCTAATGTGATCAAATCCAGTAGATACTGTATCTGTGCCTTTAGTATATGTTGTTCCTTTTTCAATTAAACCTAAATACTTTTTAGCATTTTCAGCGCTTCCACCCCAAGTAGTTGATGATGTAAGGTCAGCTACATGAAGTTCATAGATAACCATACCAGTTCTCTTAATATTTAATGCTTGAACACTGTTCCATCCATCAGGGTTAGTCTTAGAGAAATCAACTACCATACCTCTTAAGCCATTAACACCAGTTGATTTAGCATATGGGTCAACTACTTCATATCCATTTGGATATTGAGCATTATAAACTGTATAAGTATAGTAAACTCCTTCTACGTCTCCTGAGAGTTCATAAGAGAATACACCCTTTTCACCCTTAGTCATTTGGAAGGTGTTCTTAGAATCATTACCCTTTTCAGCATTTACAGCTACAGGAGTACCATTGTCATAGATATTAAGTTCAATCTTCTTAGATACTGGACTCCATACTTTAAATGTAGTCTTTTCACTAGTATAGATTGCACCAAGTTCGCCATCATAATAGTATGCTTCATCAAATGCAGCATCAAATAATTGAGTGATAGAAACATTCTTAGTGAGTGAATTATTTGAATCAGTGAACTTAACTTCAACTTGATACATATTGTCATAAGCAAATGTTTCAGTTGATTTTAAAGTATA
>JAILNJ010000150.1 GCA_024691665.1 Gammaproteobacteria bacterium
AACTTCTTTAACGTTAAGTTCATCTTTAATGATTGAAGCGTAGTAATCATTGAGTGATGCACCACCAATAACAAACATCTTAGCAAGTGGTTGTCTATTCTTAATAACTTTGAGGGCTCTAACACCACGACCTAGAGTTACGATATCAAGTACTTCTTCCATTTCTTCTTCAAGTTTCTTATCGATATAGTCATAATTAACTTTTGGCCAATCAGTTAAGTGAACTGAGATTGGAGCATTCTTATCTAATGAGCATACTAAGTTTCTATAGATTTCATCAGCGATAAATGGAGTAAATGGAGCAGTAACTTGAGCGAGCTTAGTTAAGCATTCATAAAGAACTAAATAAGCATCAATCTTATCTTGTTCTAAGCCCTTAGCCCAGAATCTTTCTCTATTACGTCTAACATACCAGTTAGAGAGTTCATCAGTGAAGTCTTCAATAGCTCTACTTGATGATACAACATCGTATGCATCAAGTGCTTTTTCTACTGTATCAATTACTGAGTTTAGCTTAGAAAGTAGCCATTTATCGATTGGTGCAAGCTTGTCATAGTCATATGAATATTTAGTTGCATCAAAGTTATCAATATTAGCATATAGTACATAGAATGAATATGTGTTATATAGTGTATTTAAGAACTTCTTTTGTCCTTCAAGAATAGCATCATCACTGATATTCTGAGATACCCAAGGTTGAGATGTTTCATAGAAGAACCAACGGATAGCATCAGCACCAAACTTATTAAGCATTTGCATTGGGTCGATGGCGTTTCCTTTTGATTTAGACATCTTTTGTCCGTTTTCATCAAGTACTAAACCAAGGACAATACAGTTCTTAAATGCTTCTTCTTTAAAGAGTAAAGTTGATAGTGCATGAAGAACGTAGAACCATCCTCTTGTTTGGTCTACAGCTTCACTAATAAAGTCTGCAGGGAAGTGCTTATCAAAAAGTTCTTTATTTTCAAACGGGTAGTGGTATTGTGCGAAAGGCATTGAACCAGAGTCTAGCCATACATCACATACTTCAGGAGTTCTTACAAACTCACCACCATTTACTTTATCTTCCCATTTAACGTCATCAATATAAGGTCTATGGAGCTCAATGTTAGGATCACAACCAGAGAGTTTAACTAATTCTTCTCTTGAACCTACACACTTAATTTCGCCTGTCTTATTATTAACCCAGATTGGAAGTGGTGTACCCCAATATCTATTTCTCGATATAGCCCAGTCTTGAATATTCTCAAGCCAGTCACCAAATCTACCTTGACCAATTGAATCAGGAATCCAATTGATATGAGAGTTATTTTCAATCATTAATTCTTTAACTTTAGTAACTTCAATATACCAAGAATCTCTTGCGTAATAAAGAAGTGGTGTATTACATCTCCAACAGAATGGATATGAGTGTTCAAAGTTTAGCACCTTAAAGAGTAAACCTCTTTGTTTAAGATCCATCATAATTGGTTCATCAGCTTGTTTTACAAATGTATGAGGCCAGAGTGTACAATCTTCCATTTCACCTTTAGTGTTAACGAGTTGTACCCAAGGAAGATTATATTTTCTGCCCACTAGATAGTCATCTTGACCAAAAGGTGGAGCGTTATGAACGATACCTGTACCTTCTTCTGTGGTTACATAATCAGCGAGTGTAATATAGTATGCCTTATCATATACATTTAAGAAATCATATAATGGTTCATACTTCTTATATTCAAGATCTTTGCCTAAGTATTCTTCAAGGATAGTAACTTCTTTATCTTTAAATACTTTTTCAACTAATTCTTTAGCGAGGATATATTTAACTCCTTCTGATTCAATCTTAGCGTATACAACTTTAGGGTTAACTGAAAGTGATACGTTAGATGGAAGAGTCCATGGAGTAGTTGTCCAGGCGAGGAAGAATGCATCTTCATCTCTTAATTTGAATTTAGCAATACAAGATTTTTCTTTAACATCTTTATAACCTTGAGCTACTTCATGAGATGCGAGCGGAGTTCCACATCTTGGACAATATGGAACAATCTTATATCCTTTATATAATAATCCTTTATCAAAGATAGTTTTTAAAGCCCACCAAACTGATTCAATGTAGTCATCGCTGAATGTAACATAAGGATGTTCCATATCAGCCCAGAATCCTACTTTCTTTGAGAATTCTTCCCACATACCTTCATATTTAAATACGCTTTCTTTACATTTTTGAACAAATGGAGCAATTCCATATTTTTCAATTTGTTCTTTACCACTAAAGCCAAGCATCTTTTCAACTTCAAGTTCTACTGGGAGTCCGTGTGTATCCCAACCAGCTTTTCTTAATACTTGATATCCCTTCATAGTTTTATATCTTGGGAATAAGTCTTTCATAGCTCTTGTGATAACGTGACCAATATGTGGTTTACCATTAGCTGTAGGAGGGCCATCAAAGAATGTGAAAGTTGGACAACCTTCTCTTAATTCAATAGATTTATTGAATACATCGTTCTCCTCCCAAAACTTATTAACTTCATCTTCTCTTTCTACTACTTTTTTTCCTAGGTCTACTTTTTTATACATAATATCTCCTATAAAAAATATCTCCACCTTTAAACAAGGTGAAGATATAAAAATAATCAACACAACCACTCATTTAAAAACATGCCAACACATGCCTTAACGTTAACGGGTTAAAACCGGAGTAAGCTACTATTATTTCACCTATCAGCTCAAAAGTGATTCCGAAATAACTTCTATAAAGCATCACACCATTCGCTTCTCTCTGGGATAGTCTATTATTTCGCGCTCTTTATCTTCGCCTTTAATATTTACTTAAATATTATAATACCATTTTAGTATTATTTTGTAAATAAAAGGGATTAGCGCACATAAACTATAGTTAAGCAATGCCTAAATGAATACTTGTGTTTTTCTTTTTAAAACTATATTCACAAATAATATAAAAGGAAGGTGATGCTTTATTTTTCTTCTTTTACTATTTTCTTTCTTTTATAGGATGTAAAGATTAATACTGTCGCAAGACTAGCCCCTACTATTGCGACTCCAAGAATGATATATGCCCAAGTTATATCTCTTTTAGTTACTGTTAATTCAGGGACACTAAAATAGATGGTTTCAAGCGGATCTGATGTTTTGTTCTTATATAAAGATAATTTATATGTACCACTCTCTTTA
>JAILNJ010000159.1 GCA_024691665.1 Gammaproteobacteria bacterium
TAATAAATATCTAGATATTTCATTAATCCCAAAGAATACTTCAGTTGATAATTTAGAAAATGATTATAAAAAAGCGAAAGCTAAATATAATGATAAACAAAAAATAAGATTATTCCTTCTAAGGAAGGGATATGGGTTTAACTCAATCGAAAAGATGATTGGAGGTGATGACTATGACTAACTTTGATTCATTTAACTTATACTTATTCAATCAAGGCAAATTGACTGAAGCGTATAATCTATTTGGTGCGCACCTAGTTAAAAACGAAAATGGTGAAATAATCGGTACCATGTTTAGAGTATATGCACCATTCGCACGAATTGTTTCAGTTATTGGAGACTTCAATAACTGGGATTCAAGGGTTCATGTATTAAACAGAATCGATGATGCTGGAATATATGAACTATTTATTGAAGGTGTTGGAGAATGGGCTAAATATCGTTACGTTATAGTAACACAGGACAACAGAACTTTATTTAAGTCAGACCCATATGGATTCTTTAGTGATAATAGACCTGAAACATGCAGTAAGGTTTATGACATTGATGGATATTACTGGCATGATAAAGAGTATCTAGAAAGAAGAAAGAACTCTGACCACCTCCATGAACCAATCAATATTTATGAAATGAATATTGGTTCTTGGATGAAGAAACCTGACGGTTCATTCAATAAGTTTAATGAACTTCCACCTCTTTTAATTCCATATTTAAAAGAAATGGGATTTAACACAGTTGAGTTTATGCCTCTAATTGAATTCCCTCTTGATGAATCTTGGGGATACCAAGGTACAGGCTATTATAGTGTGACATCACGTTATGGTGTACCAAAAGATTTAATGTATTTAATTGATGAACTCCATAAGAATAATATTAAAGTTATTCTAGACTGGGTTCCAGGACATATCTGTAAAGACCCTCATGGACTTTATGAATTCGATGGTTCACATCTTTATGAATTTGATGATGAATTTAGAAGAGAAAATAAAGAATGGGGTACCGCTAATATGGATTTTAGTAAGGGTACTACTAGATCATTCTTCCTCTCTAATGCGATGTTCTTCATCAACTATTTCCATGTAGATGGATTTAGACTTGATGCAGTATCTAATATTTACTATTATCTTGGAAACCAAGCTAATGGTATAAATGAAGCTGGTGTCGACTTCTTAAAAGAACTCCACTTAACAGTTAAAGGAGTAGATAATAATATTATTTTATCTGCGGAAGATTCAACTACCTTCCCTAATGTAACTAAATCACCTTGGTCAGGTGGAGTTGGCTTTGACTATAAGTGGAATATGGGTTGGATGAATGATACACTTAAGTATTTTGAAAAAGACCCAATCTATAGAAAGTATCACCAAAACAATATTACATTCTCACTAGTATACGCTTATAGTGAACACTTTATCTTACCTTTATCTCATGATGAAGTTGTACATGGAAAGAAATCTTTAATTGATAAGATGCCTGGTGACTACTGGCAGAAATTCTCTAACTTTAGAGCTTTAATAGGCTTTATGTATACTCATCCTGGAAAGAAGTTACTCTTTATGGGTGGTGAATTTGCTCAGTTCCATGAATGGAAAGATAAGAGTGAACTTGACTGGTTCCTCCTTCAATATGATAAGCATAGAGAAGCTAAGAGATTCGTAAGAGATATGTCTAGGGTATATCTATACGATGAAGCATTATATAAGAATGATGATGACCCAGAAGGTTTTAGATGGATTGATGCGTCTAATTCTGATCAATCAGTATTCTCATACTTTAGAAGATATAAAGACCAAATTGATGTATGTATCTTAAACTTAACACCAAACTCATATATGAACTACAAACTTGGTGTTCCAGAGAAAGGTACATATGAAGAAATAATTAATAGTGATAAAGACATCTATGGTGGATCAAATTTATATAATGGTCTTCCAATTAAGACAAAAGATGAATGGTCACACGGATTTGATCAATCAATTGAATTCGTATTAAGTCCACTCTCTATCACAATATTCAGACTTAAAAAGGAATAATAAATGGATAACGTAACTGCGCTAATATTAGTCGGCGGAAGAGGAAAGAGACTTGAAACTTTAACAGAAAACAAAACTAAACCTTATGTTAGTTTTTTAGGCAAGTATAGAATTATTGACTTTGTCTTATCGTCTCTTTCTAACTCTCACATCACAGATATTGGAATCTTAACCCAATATGAACCATATGATTTAATTAAATACATCGGAAATGGTGGAGCATTTGACCTTGATACCTTTGGTAAAGGCATCTCTTTCTTAACTCCTTATGTGAATGAAGACCAAAAACTAGTAGTGCAGAAAGGCACAGCTCATGCCTGTCTTACTCAAATTGATTTTATTAAGAAATCTAGATCTAAATATTTCTTAATTTTATCAGGTGATCATATCTATAAAATAAACTTTAAAGAAGTACTTGATGAACACATTAAGAATAATGCGAAGTTAACTATTCTTGCTAATGATTATCCTAAAAAAGAAGAACTATCTAGATTTGGAATAATTGAGACAGATGAAAATAATAAGATTGTTTCATTTGAAGAAAAACCAGCTAATCCTAAATCAAATAAAATCTCTATGGGTATCTATTTGTTTAATAAAGACTTCCTAATCAAATATATTGAACAAGCTGATAAATATATTGATTTTGGAAAAGACTTAATCCCATATATCTTAAAGAATGAAGATGATATTTATGCCTATACATATGAAGGCAAGTTCTTTGATGTTGGAACTCCTACAGGATACTATGATGCAAATATGTATTATCTCGATCATCCAGAAGAGATATCACCACATCTAGATCAACAAAAGATTTATTCAAAACCTTTATATCATACTCCGCTTTATATTGGAGATAACGCAACACTTAAATCATCATATGTCGCAGAAGGCGCTAAGGTATATGGTAAGGTAAAACATTCTATTATTTCATATTGTGATGTAATAGAAGAAAACGCAAATATTCAAAATTCAATCATTCTTCCATACACTAAAATTGGTAAGAATGTAAAACTTAAAAACGCAATCGTCAATGAAAAAGTGATTGTTAAAGAAAACACTGTACTTAAGTTTGATGAACCGACTTTAGTTGATGCGAGTTATGAGGGGGTAGAGTCAAATGAATAAAGAAATGGTCCTCATAATTGATGCATCTTCAAAACTATTCTTCAGTTTGATGAGTAAACATAGAGCTCCAGGAGCCATCCCATTCTTTAGTAAGTATCGTATTATTGATGGAAACCTTACTAACGCTACATTTAGCGATATTACGAGTGTTGGAGTATTCCCTGGTGGTAACTATAGATCTCTTTATGACCATATAGGATCTGGAGATAGATATAACCTTAAAAGAAGACTTGATGGTATCTTTATTCTTCCTCCAAAAGTAACTAGTCCAGTGGATGAAGAATTTATATCTTTTGAACGTTTAAGTGAACAAATGGAATTCTTTAGAAGGTCTCTTCAAGACTATGCGATTATTAGTCCTGCGACTTTAATTTGGAGAATTAACTTTAATGATTTACTTAATTATCATTTAGAATCAGGTGCGGATATTACTCAAGTTATTAACTCTGAAGGTGAAAGACTTTATACTTTCATTTTAAAGAAAGAAAAGCTAATGGAGTTTATCTCTTTATATCGTTCATCATCTTTAAGAAATATAGTTGAGCTATATGACAGATCTTTAAATATTAAGACTGCGACATATATTCATGATGGATTTTCTAAATACATAAGAACCGTTAAAGGATACTATAACGTTTCAATGTATATCTTAAAGAAAAGACTCCAAGATCACTTAGAGGAAGAGGAGTTCCAATTTAGAACTAAAGACCCAATTAATCCTCCAAGTTATTTTGGACCGAGAAGTGAAGTTAAATGTTCATCTATTGCGACTGGAGATATGATTTATGGTTCAGTCGAAAACTCAATCTTATTTAGAAGAGTAGTAATAGAAGAAGGAGCTAAAGTAATCAACTCAATAATTATGAATAACGCAATTATCAAGAAAGGAAGCATAGTGGAAAATGCGATTATTGATAAAGAGTGTATTATTGAAGAAGGCCTACATTTAAAAGGAAAACCTGATGAACCACTTCTAACTGAAAAGAGCCAAATTGTTAAATCACTTTATATGCCTAGTGTTTGTATACTTAGTGCGGAATGTTCACCATTTATTAAAAGAGGTGGACTTGCGGATATGGTTGGTTCACTCGCAATTAGTTTAGCTAAACTTGGCGCAAAGGTTAGAGTATTCCTACCTTTATATAAAGAGATTAAGGATAAATACTTCCAAAACTTTGAAAAGGATTCAGAAATTAAACTAGAAATTGATTCTAAGGAATATCATATTTCCACATATAAACAAATGCTTAATGATGTGGAATTTGTTTTCTTAGACTTATATATGTATTTCGATAGAGAATTAATCTATGGATATGAGGATGATCCAGAAAGATTCGCATATTATTCTTATGCGACTTTAGAATACTTAAAAGAAAATAATATTGTAGTTGTATGCCAGTCATTTAAATGGAAGACATC